>CAYYSS010000005.1:0-24228 GCA_964474325.1 uncultured Nitrospirota bacterium | reverse complement strand
AAAGTTATTCGTCCAGCAGATATCGGTACCATAATCCGCTAATTCCCCCATTAGAATTGCAGGATCAATAGCTTTGGCCCCGTAGATATAGTCTTTAACATCCTGATGCGTTTTTAAAGCATAATAAGCATTTGCTATAGGCCCCAAAAAGCCTTGATGCTCCCCAAACATCACGATATTCGAGTGCACGTTAAGCGCCCTCTGCAAAAGCGTGCTGCCGCTACGGCCGCTACTTAGTAAAAAAACCGGGGATTTCATAGTTGCTCAGCGCGCCTTTGGTGGTTATGGTCATCGTGTCAGCCTCACTCAATTTCGGGGCGATCTGCTGCATTGAAATATGCTTGAGGGGAGCAAGCGTATGGGATATTGTACGATATAAGGCATTATCGCGAAATGTATGAACGACTGACTTGTAAATGGAAGTGGACATCGTGAGTGTTCAGGAATCATTTCCGATCGAAAGATTCTTCGGGGCTTCGATGCGGGCGATAAGACTCTCCCGCTCAGTGCGCCACGCGTTCCTTTCCCTGTCAAATGACGTACGCATTTTAGTTATTTCGTTTTCCAGTTCACGGGTATACGTATGGGCCGTTTCCAAGGCAATTTCGTGGTTGCGGCGGTCTTGTCTGTACTCCTCGATGCGAGCCGATATGTCTTTTCGCATCCGGTTAAGTTGCGGGCAGAGGATCTCTTGAAGGAGTTGGCGTGCTTCATTTGCCAACTCGTTCCAGACAGAATCATGCAACGACTCAGGCGCCGTATCAACGCGTTCATAGAGAGAAAAAGCCAGATCGGTAAGGCGGTTTCGCGTAACGGCGGCGGGCGAAAAGAGATGGTGGCGCAACGAGTGCGACAGAAAGCCCTCCACTAAAGGACGTGCCTCGTCCACGGGAACGGGCCAGGAAATACGGAGGTCGTCGGCTATCCGGTTCACGGTCCCGCAAGGGTCTTCGAGGAGGCGATCGTAAAGAACGATGCTTCTGGGGCGGTCTTTCGTGAAAGTTGTGATAGCTAATGTATGGCTCAGCCACAACGAGAAGGATTTCGCGAGGGGAAAGCCGTCTCTCGTAGCCAGGGAGCGGGCCACTTCCCAGGGGTTGCGAAAAACAAGAACAAATCCCGGGTTCAAACGCCGACTGGAAAAGATAACATCCCACAGTTCGAGAAGGCGGCACATGCGGGGATCCTTCAAGCCGAAAAGTTTTGCGTCTCGGAATTCTTCCGTGATGATTGAAGCAATTGCATTACTATGTTCGATAACATCGGGGTTGCGGATGTACTGGGGCGGTAGTTCGCAGGGGTCGTCCCAGGATGAGTTGAAAACCGAGAGTATGTCGTCATGCTTCTGGGAAATGTCCGCGTGCTCCCAGAACCCGCGATCATTCTCTCCCTTAATCGGCGGCTTGAGCGACCGCCCCAGGTCGACGCCAAGATGGCGTAACGTGCCGGCTACGGCGGACGTGCCGCTCCTGTGCATGCCAAGGACAAAAATAGCTTTTTTCTGCTGATCGTCTGTGTTCACGGATTCTTCGGCTTCGTCGCTTCGATAACCCGATCGGCCGCGATTTCGTCGGCGCACGGCGGGATGTTTATGGTCTGCTGGCTCGCCAGACGGCGGTATACGATCTCCGCGATTGAGTTCAGGAGCGGAGTTTTTTTTACTATCCGGGCGTAGCGTGTACCCAAACGCCATATTGCGTTCCCGAGGAGACCGCGCGCATCGTTTCTTCCGGCGTCAGGGCCGTGTGGGCGTTTTGAGGAGGCGTCGCGAGCCGTCGCCCCTCCTCCTTCCCCGTCACGTCTTCTTGGCGGCAGGAAACAGTCGTGAAAACCGTATTCCGTGCGAAAAGACTGGTTGGCCCATGCTATGAGCCGTTCGGCGTCTTTTCCAAATGGATCAGGGAACACCTGGTGAAGATCGTGTCGAAGATGGTAAATGTAGCGCAAAAGATTCGTTACGGAATTGTCGGGCGGGACTGTTTCGCCGAGCCATTGAAAGAACGAATCGGGGCCGGCTGTCGCAAAGGGGTTTCCGAAGTGTTCGCCCCGTTCCGTGATGCGTGCAAAAATCTGGCGGAAGAGGTCGTGTACAGGTATCCCGGAGTCAAATGTACCATAGGCATACGGCCACGTCTTGGTCGTCGTCATTTCGGCCGCCAATACGCGGGACTTGTATTCTCTAAAGAGAGGCCGGAGTTCTTTAAACGTCTTGAGTCGATAGCGATCCTGGTATTTGGAAAGCGACTCCAGGTCGTCCAGAACCACGCCGCTGAAATGGAAAAAATAAAGAGGCATGTCGTTCGCGTAATATCCATCCTCTTTTTTCGAAACAGTACGTTCGTGGAGGTTCCAGTAGGCGACGTTGTAGCCCGGGTGTCGAAGGATATGAATATTATCAATAAAACCGGGGAGCAAGTCGATCCACTTCTGATCGACGAAAAGTCCTTTCTCAGGCGCGGAAAAGCAGTATTTGTGCAATCGATCCATCCACCAGGCGAGCATCTTACGGACCGCTTTCGTATTGGCAACGCCGATAAACCCTAGGTTATACGCCCCCGTGCGTAAGAGTTCGATTTCGGAAGGGGATCGGCCGTCGTCGTCAATAGGCGACGTAATATGAGGGGTAAGAATAACCGGGTGCTGTTCCAGCAGCCGAAACAGGCGACTGATATCCCTGAGAATGAGAATGTCCGGGTCAAAATAGAGAACGGCTTTGTACGCGAACTTCCGAAAAAGGTAGTCAAGAAAGAACGGCTTCGCCGCCGTATTGAGCTCCGTGACATTATATTTAAAGGCGAATGCGGGAAAATCAGGAATTGCGAGATCCTGGATTTCGGTGACCTGAAAGATCTCCTCACCGGAGTCGAAGTAATCGTCGATGCGGTCGACGAGCAGCACATGAATATCGATCCCGGGGTTTACCGTGCGGAACGATTCAGCGAACACGCGTGCGAAGCTGAGATAATTTTTCGAGACAATTGTTGCGACAGCAACACTCATAGAAAACGTTATCCTATCCTTGATTGCGTCTTTACGTTTAGTCGCCTGTCCAGCGTGGGAAGTGAGAGACGTTTCGATGAAAATCGAGGCATTTCATGTTTTAAACCGTTTCCCGCCACGCCTGTTCCGGCGTCTATCTTAACGGTTCCCTTTGTGAGATGCAAGGCGCCGATACTTAAAAGAGCCAGAGAATCCGCAGGCGCGTCCGTTTTCATGGCATAATATGCGGGAAACTATGAGAAAAACATCAATTTGTACAATAATTTCAAAGAATTATCTCGCTTTTGCCCGGGTGCTTGCGGATTCGGCGGCCCGGTGGGCCCCGGAAGCGGATTTCGCGGCTCTCCTGGTCGACCGGCCCGAGGGAAGGTTCGACCCCGGGGCGGAGCCCTTCGAGATCGTTCCGGTGGAGGGGGCCGGGATTCCGGATTTCGCCGATATGGTTTTCCGGTACCGGCAGATCGAACTTAATACGGCGGTTAAACCGTATTTTCTCCGGCATCTCTTCAACCGGGAGGGCGTCGACCGTATGGTGTACCTCGACCCCGATATCCTGTTGACAGGCCCCCTGAGCCCGGTGTTCCGGGCGCTCGACACGGGAAAGGCCGCGCTCACGCCCCACCTCCTGAGCCCGCTTCCGGAGGACGGGCGGAAGCCCTCGAACCTGGGGATTCTCCGGTCCGGCACCTATAATCTCGGGTTTTTCGCCTGCCGGAAATGCCCGGAGATCCTTGCGTTTCTCGACTGGTGGTGTTCGGTGAACCGGACCGAATGTTATTACTCGGTCCGGAAGGGAATCTTCGTCGACCAGCGGTGGATGGAGTTTTTGCCTTCCTTTGTTGACGACGTCGCGGTGCTACGGGGGCCGGGGCTCAATATGGCCTATTGGAATTTACACGAACGGAAGCTCTCCCCGGGCGACCGGGGCGAATATCGCGTAAACGGAGAACCCCTCCGGTTCTACCACTTCAGCGGGTTCGATCCGGAGCGGCCGAACGATATTTCCCGCTACCAGAACCGTTTCACTTTGGATAAGCGGCCCGATCTGAGGCCATTGTTCGAGGAATACGCCCGCCTGATCGAAAATGCCGGTTACCGGGAGACCCGGTCGTGGCCGTTTGCGTTCAGGGACGGTGTCGTGCCGGTTGGACTCGTCGGGAAGGTACGCCGCCGTTGGCTCTGGAGCGTGAGACGTGTCTTCGAATGATGGCCCCGTGCCCCGGCCACCCGGGGTGCGGTGCAGGAGGGACGGCGGGACCGAATGCGGATAGCCGTCGATGCCCTTTTCCTGAGCGACGCGCCTACCGGGGTCGGGGTCTTTACCCGGGAGGTGGCGGAGCGACTGTGCGCCGTGAACGCTGATACGATAATCTTCTCATCGGCGGATTCTCTGGACGCGTGCGGGAGCAACATACGGCATGTGCCTTCGATGCTTCAGGGGTCTCGGAACACGGTGCGGAACGGGGGGCGTTTTCTTTATGAAAATATCATACTGCCGCGACGTCTCAGGGCGGTTCAGGACGGCGTGCTGTTCTGCCCCATAACCGAATTTCCGTTCCGTTCACCCATCCCGACGGTGGTGACCGTCCACGATCTCCATCCCGTCTACTATCCCTTGCAGTTCGGACTCTCAGCCCGGGTATTCCGGTATGCGCTCGCACGGCTCAAGAAATGCGCGGCACGGGTGGTGGTGCCGTCGGTGTTTACCAAAAACGAACTGGACCGCAGGGAGTTTTTCCCCGCCGGGAGGATCGACGTGGCTCCCCTCGGATACGATGCGGCGCGGTTCCAGCCGCCGGCCGGGGACGACACCCCGGAAAAACCCGTCCCCCCCTACATCCTGTTTGTGGGGAGTCTCTTTCCGTATAAGAATGCAGAAACGCTTATCGAGGCGTTTCTCAAGGTAAAAGGAGATATGCCTCACCGGCTCGTTATTGCCGGAAGACGCGACGTGGCCCGTGGTCCTCTGCCGGCGGATGCGCGGATCGATTATCTGGACTACGTGCCCCACGAAAAACTTCCGGACCTTTATCGGGGGGCGGATGTAGTGGTGCAGCCCTCACGGCACGAGGGATTCGGTCTTACCGCCCTTGAGGCCATGGCCTGTGGGGCGCCGGTTATCGCTTCCACGGGCGGCGCCCTTCCGGAGGTTGTGGGGTCTGCGGGGCTTCTGTTCGATCCGGACGACCCGGGTACTCTGGCGGAACACCTCCTCGCGGTTGGCCGGGATCCTGCCCTGCGGGACGGTCTCCGGAAAAAAGGCCTGGAGCGGGCGAAGGCTTTTTCGTGGGACCGGACGGCGGAACGTGTTTTTGCCTCCTGCAGACGGGCCTTCGAGGAGGCCGCCGGATGAAGATCCTCCACCTTCTTTACGAGAGCCGGGGGGATACCTTCGGTATAGGCGGTGTCGGCGAACGGGCTTATGCCGTGTACCGGCGTCTCAGGGAAAAGCACGAGGTAACGCTTCTCTGTAAACGATACCCAGGCGCCCGGGACGGGGAGATCGAGGGTCTGGAACACCGTTTTCTCGGGACCGAAAGCACGAACCTGACCCGTACGCTCGTTTCCTATGGAAGGTCCGCGGGTCGGTACGTGAGGACAAACGGGCACCGTTACGACGTTATCGTCGAGGAGTTTTCCCCGGGGATACTTACCGCGCTCGGCGGATACCGGGAGGCACCGCTTCTCGCCCAGATCCAGGCGTTTACCGGCAAGGAATATCTGAATAAATACAATCCCGCCCACGGCCTGGCGCTTTTTCTCCTCGAGCGGTACCGCCCGCGCCGATACAGGCATCTTCTTTTCGTCTCCGAGGCCTCCCGGAGGCGGTACAAGCTTCACCCCGAGGCGACGGTTTCCGTGGTTTCAAACGGGATAAACGGCGATCTCCTTAAGGAACGATCCGTTGAAGGGGACTATATCCTCTACCTGGGGCGTATCGATATCCATACGAAAGGTCTGGATGTGCTCCTTCAGGGGTTTCGGGAGTTCTGTAACTCCACGGGGGACGTTCGCCTGGTTCTGGCAGGGGACGGGCGGGATATGGGACGCTTCAGGTGCCTTGTGGATGCCCTGCCCGAGGAGGTAAAAGGCCGCGTGGAAATTCTTGGCTGGGTGGAAGAGGAACGGAAACGGGAAGTCCTGAAAAATGCCTTGGCGGTTGTTATGCCGTCGCAGTACGAGGCCCAGGGGATAGCCGCGCTCGAGGCCATGGCGACAGCGAAGCCCATTGTTGCAAGCGACCTGCCGGAATTGGACTATGTTACGGAAGCGGGAGCCGGGATTCGGTTCAAGCGGGGCGATGCGCGTTCACTGGCCGAGCGCCTGAAGGAGCTGACTGTCGCCCCCGACCGCGCTCGCCTCGGTGATGCGGGCCGGCGATGGGTGCGGGAGTATACGTGGGAGAAGATCGCCGGGCGGTACGAAGAGCTTTTCCGGCGCATGGCAGGGGGGGAGAAATAAGCCGACCCGCCTTTGCCAAGGGCTTCGGCGTGGCGGACAGACCGACAAGCGGGCAAGTTGGTAAGCCGCCAAGCTGAGAGGCGGACAAGCTTGCAGGCGGGAAAGCCTCGTATTTTCAGTAAACCCATCCGCGACGTTTCAGCGGAAACCTATCAAAGAACCGCTCTCCCTGTCCTCGGAGCCCTGTGGCAAAAACGTCTTTCCCGGTATTTCCGGTGTCAACGAATCTCGATGAAATCCATCTCCACCGTACCCGCTTGGACGATGACGGTACCGAGTATTGCCGACGTTGCCCCGGTTTTTGCCCAGGAGCAGTCCTGTCCGCCGCTTAAGACCAGGCCTATCGCCCGGTCCGCTGTGAAGCCGCCCGCAAACGTGGTGCCCCGCCGAATCTCAATCGTGTCGCCGTCAAGCGTTCCCGCGTCGGCATAGGCCGACTGCGGGGTGCTATGAAAAGTCCCGGTGCGTGATATCCGGACCGGCGGATCCTGGTTCGGGCAAACGTCACACGCGTCACCGACTCCGTCGCCGTCGGTATCGGTCTGGTCGCCTGAGCCCCCGTAGTTAACGGTTGCCGGGCAGTTGTCGCATACGTCCCCCAGGCCGTCGCCGTCGGTATCGGCCTGGTCCGTATTGGCCGTGGCCGGGCAATTATCAACGTCCCGGCAGGTGCCGTCTTCGTCCACGTCGTCGTAGGGGCAGTCGGGGTTGGGGGTTCCCCACCGGACGCACCGGACGTAATTCTGTTCCGTTTTCGGATCCGTATCGATCGCACCGTCGAGAAAGTCCAGGATCCAGGCGTCGGCACTGCCGCCGACGTTCGTGGTCGACGTCCACCAGAAAAGAACCGTGGGCGTGTCCGGAAATGCGGCGGCGTCGATGGCCGGAGACGACGCGTTTTTGATGTCCGTCAGGGTTTCGAGCTGACGGACGTTGGGCAAGGTCCAGTCGTCGAAACCACCGATGACCAGGTTTTCGCAGTAGAGAATGGCATTCTGCCAGGTCATGGACCCGCCGTTTCCCCTCTGCCAGACAAGGTCTGTGAGGGGATCGCTCACCAGGCCGGAAGACGGCGAATCCACGGCGAGCGTTCGGTTTGCAAACCGTTTCTTCGGGCCGCGTACGCAAAGCACGTAAGCCGAATCGCTGCCCGCGTCCGAAAGACTGTCACTCGCGCCGTCGGTTACGTCGAACCCGAAATCCACGGTCCAGGCGAAGGTCGGGTCGGTGGCGTCCAGGTCGGCCGTCCAGTAGAAATCCTGGTGAGTCAGGGAAAAGACCGCGGGGTCCACGGGTGGATTCTGTTCGCCGTAGTCGACGATTCCGAGGAGCTCACGCCGGGTGGGCGGCCGCCAGTCGGTGAAACCACCGGTAACTGCGTTGCCGCAGATGTCTTTGAATGTGCCTCCGGCCGGATTAAACGTAGTATGGATCGTCCCCGTGGCCTCGTACCAGTTATAGAGAATGCCGTCGTCGGATTTCTGCCACATGAGCCCGGTATTTTCGTCGAACACGGTAGACGTATCCACAGTAAAAAGCGGCGGGTCAACGTCATAACTTCCGTCCTGCGCAAGGTTATTGCCGGCGGTCGGGCAGGGGGCGACGGGGGCGCCGTCCGCCGCGTAACAATTCGCCTGCCCCGTGTCCGAAAGCACCGGCGGGGCGGGCCAGCCGATGTCTTCGAGTACGTTTACGGCAAGGCCGGGTCCGGCCATGGCGCCCGGGTAACGGCCCTCGCCCGCCGCGCCTATCTCCATAACCTCGTCGGGGCTCAGATCGTTGCTGAAATGCACCGCCTGGATTCCGAGCTGGGGTCCGGGACCCGCGTGCATTTCCACGTGGCCGCTAAGGCTGTCGACCCCTCCCGAGTGTCCAACCGCCCCGGCCACGGTGCTTGGTCCTGTAAAGTGAAGATCCCCCGTATCGAGCGCCGACGTTTGTCGTTCGGCGTCGCTCATCGCGGACCACAGTTTGCCCGTGCTGTGGTCTACAAGAAGAGTCATGAAAATGTCGTCCGCTTCCCCGCCGCCGTCGTCGAAACGGACACCGGTGGCCGGATTCACGGGGGTGAAGAACCCGAGGCCGTGGGCAAATTCCTTCATGGCCATGGAGACGAAGTCGTAGGTGCCGGTCGGGGCCTTGGCGTCGAGGCCGTAGTACCAGGATTTAGGAAACGCACAGGAGCCGTCGTCGATGGCGCTGGTAAAGACCATGGTGATATCGGCCGTTCCGGGCTGGAGGTCCTGTTCGTCCAGGGCGTTTGCGAGGGCGGCGGCGTAAAGGATGTCGGCAGCGGGGGCTTCGCTGAAGTTCCGTTCCCACGTGTCCGGTACGACTCCCGCGGCGGCCGGGTTGGATCCTGCAGTAAGGGTGGCCGAACCGGAGTCGCAAGCCAGGGGGTCGAAGCTCACGCTGACACGGATGGGGACGCTCGAATCAACGACCCGGGCCATGATATCGGCGGCAAACGTGAGGGCGTTCAACCTGGCCTTGCCCAGGGTTGTTGCGTCATTTCCCCCAACAGGAACGAACGCCGTGGTGTCGTTTACGCCTTCCGTCCCGCCGTCGAGGAGGTCGAATTCAAACGTGGATACGGCCCGGGAAGGGAAGGGAATCAGACTCAGGCCGAGCATTATACCTGCTATCAAAGATATATATTTCCGTAAATGGGAAAATCGGTTCATATCCATCTTCTCCGTAAAGGCTATTTTCGCCCCTGCCAGCAAGCCGGCCCCCCCGGGCAGGGCTGGTGCCTGTAGCTGTCAGATCTGGCTTAAGCAAGACATATGCCCTCCTATATACTACGCCGCATGGCGGGAAAAAACAGCTTTCCGTATATTCGGAACAAGAATGCCGCCCCGTGAGACACTTGTGTCCAGGAGGGGGGACCATAAATGTATACAAATACCTATCCGGTGACTCCGGCACTTTAGGGGGGACGGAAGAAAACCCATTTTTTATGATGTGTTACACACTTCCCGCCAGGACGGGTTCTCTGGTATGCCTATTGCTTTATCATCGGTGTAAGGTGTCGAGCGTTGGTTATTGACGTTTATTCCGGTCCGTGGTAAGGTTAATGAAAGAGAAAAAGCATAGGGGATTGCCCGATCCAACGGATTTATCTGAGAGATATCGGGTCCGGGAACCGCAAGCCGTCCTCAAGATCCGACCAAGGACGGAGCACCGAAAAGATGTAAAGAAGATCTCGATTGGCACGTGCTCGAAGTCCCTCGCCCGATTGATAGCCGGAGAATTGGTAAAATTACCTTGCTAAGGATTGCGTTTGGGGCGATATAATTATTAAAGGTTGACAACCGGCAGGGTTGATGCGGGGCATACGCTCGGTTTTCCGGGAGTAGTGCCGTATAGAACGAGTGATTGGTATCGCGCGTCGAGTCAACGGCGCCGGCGCCGGGGTTTAAACGGGGAGGCGTAGGCTTACCTGAATTATTTGTGAGAGGTAAATTACAAGGAGGAGGCTATGAAGATGAAAGCAGTAAAAATCGGGGCAATCTTACTGGCAGTAACCCTCATTCCCTTTGCGGCGTTTGGGGCAGGGACGGACAAGCTGATTGTGAAAGACTCCGGAGGTACTACGAATGTCTTTTCGGTAACTGATTCGGGGACGGTGCTGACCGCGGATTACTACAACGGTCAGTCCGACACCCCGGGGTTCTGGCTCGACGAGTTGGATGGTACGAAAGGCGTCAACTTTGTGCTCGATGGAGGGACAATGCAGGTCCAGCGGCGTGCGAGCAATTTCGGGGCATTTGAGGCTTCCATATTTCGCATCAAGCTGGACGCGCCGGCACAGTCCTTCGTGATCCAGTCGACCGGATACATCGGATTCGGTACCGCGACCCCGGCTTACCCGATCGATGTGCAGACGGCAAACGGAGCCCATGTGACGACGGGCGGTACGTGGACCAACGCATCGAGCCGTGAATACAAGGAGAATATCACGGAACTGAGTGCTGAAGAGGCTTTCAAGGCGCTTGAGGGCCTGACCCCGGTGGAATATAACTATAAAAAGGAAAAAGACGAGCTTTACGTGGGGTTCATTGCTGAGGATGTCCCGGAACTCGTTGCCCAGAAAGACCGGAAAAGCCTCAGCCCGATGGATATCGTGGGTGTGCTGACAAAAGTGGTCAAAGAACAGCAGAAGACGATCGACGCGCTTCAGAAGAGACTCGATCAGATTGATCGCTAGTTTGAGGAAGAACGCCCGTACGTCGGAAACGGTTCTCTGAACATCGGGCATGGTAGTAGAAAAGCGGCTGTTGCCTGTGCGTTGAGGCAACAGCCGCTTTGCGGTTATAATACCTGCGGCTTTCACGGTGCGGTCGCTTTTGCCTTCCTGGGCGTCTGAGGTACGGTGGAGTAGATCTGTTAACGATGGCAGCAGGCACCCTGATTCGAGCTCTTTTTCGGCAAACCGCTGTGCCGTGCCGCGTCGATTGGTTCTTCTTAGTTGGGATAGAAACAAAGGAATACAGCCTTGCGGATAGTCGCATTTATAACCTTTCGGAACGAAGAACTTTATCTCGAGCGATGTATCCAACACCTTCTTGCCCAAGGTCTTGAAATTTGCCTGACGGATAACGGATCGACGGATAGAAGCCTGGCAATAGCCCGTTCGTTTTTGGGCAGGGGTGTTGTTCATGTTGGAGAACTGAGTTACCGGGGCTGTTTCGAGCTCTCCCGCGTTTTGAGGAATGAAGAGCGCCTGATGCGGGAACTGGGACCCGACTGGATCCTTCATTACGATGCCGACGAGATTCGCGAGGCACCCCTTCACTACCAGACGTTGCGAGAGGGTATCGAAGTCGCCGATAAGGAAGGATTCAACGCAATAAATTTCAGAGAATTCGTCTTTGTCCCAACGAGCGAGGACGAAAACTTCATCGGGCGTGATTACGTAAAAGAAATGACGTATTATTATTATTTCAGCCCGCGGGAGAACCACCGGCTGAACGCCTGGAAACGGCAGGATGCATTTGACCTCGTAAGGTCTGGCGGCCACCGTGTGCAATTCGATGGAGTGAGAGTCTTTCCCGAATCTTTCATCCTGCGCCACTATATTGCGCTGAGCAGAGAGCACGCGGTTCGAAAATATTGCCAGCGCCGTTTTTCGGTCAACGAGCTTCAGAACGGCTTTCACCGTAAGCGTGCGTTTCTGCAGGAAAGCGAAATCGTTTTGCCTCGGAAGAGCGAGCTCCATTGTTATCAACACAACGGAACGTGGAACATAAACGATCCTAAGAAGGAACACTTGCTTTTTGTTCCGAAAAAAACCGCTCACGTTCCATTTGCGCTTACCGACCGACCTCCCATGCCTTTCGTCGTCGGCGTAGGTAGATCCGGTACGACATTGCTGCGGTTGATGTTGGATGCTCATTCTTTGATGGCGATCCCCACTGAAACACATTTTCCTTTTCATCGTATTGCGCAATTGACGGATGATGATGAAGGCCGCGAGGCCCTCTGTTCCGTGCTGACCGGGCATTTCGTATGGCATGAATTTGGAATCTCGGCGGACCTGTACCGCGACGCCCTCCGGGAACTGGAACCGTTCTCTATCGGAATGGGTGTGCGGCTGTTTTACGCGATGTACGCCAATCGTTTTAGAAAACCCCGCTTCGGGGATAAAACACCGCCGTATAATCTTGCAATGGACGCCGTCGAACGGGTCCTGCCTGAGGCGCGTTTTATCCACGTCGTGCGGGACGGGCGAGACGTCTCGGTTTCTTACCGGGGTCTCTGGTTCGGACCTGGTGACGATGTGGCACGCCAGGCCGCGTTCTGGAAGGAAAGGATTTGCAAAGCAAGAGAGCTCGCACAACGTGTCGCGTATTATATGGAGGTGCGTTACGAGGATCTTGTGAGGGAGCCGGAAGGTACTCTTAGAAAGGTATGCGAATTCATTGAACTTTCCTTTGAAAAATCCATGCTGACGTATCATGAAGGTGCCAAAGAACGTTTAGACGAGTTCGCAACGCGAATTGAACCGGTTGGACCTGATGGGCGACGCGTTACTAAAGAACAGTTGTTATCCATCCATGCGCGGGTTCTCACTCCGCCCGATTCCCGCACCATCGGTCGGTGGCGCGATAGGTTTTCTTCGGACGAGGTTTCCGTTTTTCGATCTATTGCAGGAGATTTGCTCCGGGAATTGGGATACCCGGAGTCCTGAGTTAATGATGCATTTTGAGGCCGAGGATTACTGAAAAGAAATGTTGCAGTATCTTCATATTATCAACGCCGTGGGAACCAGTGCCGCGAACGATGGTTTGCAACGTGCGCAGAATCTGACATTCGAGACGATACGTATTGCGGCGGATAATTTCGGCCGCGGGAGAGTCCGTGTTGTATCGTCGCATTTTCAGGAAGACGATCTTGTCGTCCCTCCGTGGATATCAAAGGGAAGATTTCTCGAACGCTCGCTTGAAGATTTTGGTGTTTTTCGTCCACGCCTGAAGTTGCCGCTTCTTGCCGATATTCTCGGCAACGTCCACGCTGAGGATGTCGACTTTGTTATTTTTACCAATATCGACATCGGGCTCATGCCGTATTTCTATGCCTTCGTGGACGGAATTTGTACCAACGGCGGCAAGGCATTTACCATAAATCGCCGGACGATCGCATCGACGCCGGACGACCCGGCCCGTTTGCCCGAGATCTGGGCGCAGGCGGGGGAGGCGCATCCGGGACATGATTGTTTCGTTTTCCCTGCGGCCTGGTTGCCGGAATTGGTGTTGGGGAAAGTAGTTGTCGGAATGCCCGGAGTTGGTCTTCTTCTTCTATTGAATCTGCTTGCACGGACTACTGATTTTCGTGTTATCTCCCATGTCCATGCGACATTTCATCTGGGAGATGACCGAACGTGGTTAGGCGACGAGTATCTGGCGCACAGAAGGCATAACGCGTTGGAAACCATCCGTGGATGGGAAAAGATAGACCGGATGTACGGCCCGATCACGCTCGAAGATCAATATGTTCGAGCTTTGCGGTGGTTTCGAAGCGTAGCGGATGTTTGACGGAGGTTGCTGAAGTGGCGGCAGACGGAAAACCTCATATTGTATCGATCGTCACGCCTTCGTATAACCAAGCTGTGTTTCTGGAAGACGCGTTGAAATCTGTTCTCACGCAGGAAGGTGACAGCTTTTACATAGATTATCTGGTGATCGACGGCGGCTCGGTCGATGGGTCGGTGGATATTCTGGCCAGATATGAAAGTGTATTGAGCGAACGACCGGGAATACGGCTCGATGACGGACGGGTTTTTCATGTGCCCCGCTCAGGGGGGGATGAGCTCGTCCGATGTTGCGGGGTCAGGTATCGATGGGTCAGCGAGCCCGACGAAGGCCATGGTAACGCTCTCAATAAAGGTTTTGCCCGGACATCTGGAGATATTATGGCGTGGCTTAACAGCGACGATATGTACCATCCGGGGGCTTTTGCAACGGTAGCGGAAATATTCACGCGGTTCCCCGACGTAGCATGGTTGATTGGAAAGTATTCATGGTACGATCGTGACGGTGTCTGTTTCCGCGAGAAAAAAATTTACAAGAATCTCGTAGATTTTCTGGTGCGTGATTACAAATGGGTGCAGCAGGAATCAACGTTTTGGCGGCGGACATTGTGGGAGCAGGCCGGCGGACGGATTGACGAGTCATACCGTTTTGCGGTTGACGGCGAATTGTGGACTCGCTTTTTCCGCTACGCACGCCTTTTCCACGTCGATGCACTTCTCAGCGGCTTTCGCATCCATGCGACGAACCGTGCGCGTCACAATATGTCGTCAGTGGAGCAGGAGATGGAAAAAGCGCTTCAGAAGATGGAAGAAACAGTCCCCCGACCGTTCCACGCATATTACGATGTTATTACCCGTGCCGCGGACGACTGGAGGAAGCAGACTGTGCCGCATCCAGGCTACAAGGCATTAGAGGTCGAATTGGAGAAATCCCGTGCCGAAGTGCGTGAGTGCAGGGAAATTATTCGCAGGCTTGAGGCCCTGCTGGCGGAGAAATATCGCGGGGATGAAACGGATGAAGGAACCTCGGCATATTGAACTGTTCCAAGCTCGCCTCGGGCCGGCTACTGACCGCGTTAACGCACGCTCGTGTCGTCGGTTGCGTATGCAGGCTGGCGAAATTCGGGCAGTGGGGAATGGGATCGCCACATGCGGCAGCGGATCGGGGATATGGGTTTGAATTCCGAGGCACGCGGACCGGTTGTCGTCGGCGGCGTTGGTGGCAGCGGCACTCGTCTCGTTGCCCGTATCCTGGAGTTGTTCGGTTTTTTTCTCGGTACGGACCTTAACAGGGCACACGACAACCTCTGGTTCACCATGCTCCTGAAGAGGCCCCGATGGTTCTACCGCCGTCGAACGGACAAACGATCGATTCGTCACGGGCTCGATGTGCTCGAAAAGTTGATGCTGGGAAAAACGTTGACCGCCTGGGATCTCGCCTTTATCGGCCGCGCGTTCCTGTCGATGACCCTGTTCGGCCATAACGCGGACGGCGACGGAAAGGGGGCGTGGGCCGTCGAACGTCTAAAGAATATGCTGCACCGGAAAACGCCGTGTGGAAAGGAGTATACGGGATGGGGGTGGAAGGAACCGAACAGCCACCTCGTGCTTGATGTTCTGGGGCAGAAATATGACGATTTTAAATATATACATCTGATGCGTCATGGTCTCGATATGGCGTTCAGCGCAAATCAACAACAACTTTTTAACTGGGGGCCAATATTCGGCGTAGCACGTCCAGTGTCCGGTGAAGGTGTGCCGGAGGCATCCCTCCGTTATTGGTTGCGAGCGAACGAGCGGGCTCTGAAGATCGGAAAACGATTAGGATCGCGAAAGTTTCTTCCCGTAAGTTTTGAAAACTTGTGCCGGTCGCCCGAAAAGGAAATCCATCGGATGGTCAGGTTTCTCGATATAGCAGTGGAACCTGCCCGTTATGCTGAAGCTGTTGCGCTGCCGGTGCCCCCACCGTCATTGGGTCGCCATAAGCGCGAGGATCTCGGACGCTTCGGCAAAGACGATCTGGAAACTCTGCAGCGTTTGGACCGGAAACGCGAAGAATTGGCGCACCCGGAGATGCGGAACGTATAATGGGATGGTCGCGGCGAAACCTTCGGAGTTCGACCGTCGGGGAAAGCAGCGGAAACCATTTGAAAATTGTGAGTAAAGGGAAAACATGATTGTCTGGCTGGCGTCTTATCCGCGTTCGGGAAACACCTTTGTACGTATTCTTATCCGGCAATGCCTAGGATTCGAAACCTATTCCGTCTACGGGGAGGAAAACGATATCGCTCCCGACGAGAAAAACCGGGCATTGACGGGTGCGGCTGTGTTGCCGACGGGGGAGAGTCGAGACTCGTTACGGGAATCTGAACAGGTATATTTTATCAAGACCCACGGACGATTCGAGCCGGATATGAAAAACGACCGGATCATTTACATCATTCGCGACGGCCGTGAGGCGACGGAATCCTATTTCAGGTACGCACGAAACTTCGGGAATGTTGCATTCAGCCGTTTCGAGTTGATTGCCGGGACGCGCTTTGCTCCGAGTTGGGGAAGTCATGTCGAAGACTGGCTCGCCCACGGTGCAGGGAACGTTACGGTGATTCGCTTCGAGTACATGATCGCGGAGCCTTTAGCGACAATACGAGGTATCGCGACGGAAATCGAGGCCACCGTGAAAGACGAGTGCATTCCAGGATTCCAAGAGCTCAACGAGATGAATCCGAAGTTTTATTCTTCCGGCAGGACGGACACATGGTACGAGTCATGGTCGGGCGAGGAGGAAGGTTTTTTCTGGTACAAGAATGGGCGCGTGATGGAAAAATACGGCTACCGACGTGTCACCCCGGATGGTTCGCAGGGTGACCTTTCCGTCGAAATGGCGATTAACCACGAGTTCAACGCGTTGCGATCCGCGCTCCTGCAGGAAATGCGACGCTCGACGAATATGCTCTTGTCTGGATTGCGCGAGGAGTATACGAAGAGTTTGCGGGAGCACTTGGAGGGGGTGCAGAATCGTGATGAAAAGGAGGCGCGACCCGGGACGGAAGGAAGCGCGTCCGACGGGGGCGCGTAAACGCGCCGCCCCGATGATTATTGCGCTCTGCGATGATCTCGCATAAACACAGATGTATCTTTGTGAGGTTCCGAAGACCAGTTTCACCAGCATGTCCGGGCACGTATCGGTTCACCGCCGGGCGGCGCACCTGAATATTATTCAGAAAAAAACGATAGAGACCTCAGGCGCAAGTTTCGGGTGGGCATCGAATATTTCGGTTACGAATTCGGTAGCGGGGAAACCCGGTCGAAGGTAGGGGAGCCGTTCAGAACGGAAAACGGAGGCGACGCCGAGCGGCTCCGCCTCCGTTTCTCAAGGTGTGCGGCTTATTTCGAGTCCGAGGAATCCTTGATCCGCTTTTCAATGAGTTCGATTCGGTCCATCAACGCCTTAAGTTCGGCGTTCTGGCGGGTGATCGTCGAGTCTTGCTCCTGAACCACCCTCGTGAGAACCGCGACGATATCCATGGGGCTCAGACTCTTTCTGTCGTTCTGGGCGACGAGATCCGGGACATCTTCAGCAATAAACCCGACGTATTTTTCGTCCGCTTCTTTCTTGTAATTGTATTCAACCGGCTGGAGCCTGCGAAAAGCTTCATACGCCTCAGTGGCGCTCAATGCCGCGATGTTTTCTTTGTACTCCCGGCTCGATCCGTTCGTCCACACCCCCCCGGCCGTAACGTGAGCGTTGTTTGCGGTCGCCACCTGCAACGGATAGCTTGGTGCGGCTGTGCCGAGACCCACATAGCCGCTATTTTTCAAAACGAATGAATCCACAGGTGCATCGACATTAAGTTTGACGATCGTCGCTTCGTGGCTCCCGAACCCGCCAGCGCGTCTTTGAATCTGCAGCACGCCCCCATCGAGTACTATGTTGGCCCCTTTTGTAATCGAATCGGTCTCGTCCAGCCAAAATGCCGGGGTTGTGCCGTCGACGCCGACTTTCCCGTTTTTTACGTGCAGTTTTTGAGCCGGCGAAGACGTTCCAAGCCCCACGTTTCCGTCCGTATCGATATAGATGCTGCTCGACGGTGCGCCGGGCTGAATTCTGAACGGGAGTCTACTGCCGTTCGTTGCGTCACGAATAAAGAAATTTGCTTCGTTTCCCGCCACGTCCCAGGTCTGGGGAGTGAAGCCGGAAGAACCGTCCTGCTCGAGCCTGAGGGTCGGGGTGTTGCCGTTTTTTACGTGGAGGTCAACTACCGGCGTGCTTGTACCGAAACCTATCCGGCCGCCGTCGTCCACGTAGAGGGCGTGGGAACGGGCGCCGGCTTCGATCGTAAAGGGGGTCCGACCACCGCTTATGTCGTCGATGGAGAATTTATTCGCGCCCCCGTTTGACGAGTCGTTGGCCGAGATCTGCCAGTCGTTCGAAGGAAAGCTCGCTGACGAGGAGGTGTCCTGGAACTTGATCCGGAGGTTATTTTCCTTTAACCGGATCGTATCGAAGCCGAAGGACTCGCCGTTTACGCAGTCAAAACCGATGCAGGCACTGCCGTCCACGATCAGGTCGTCGATGATTACGTAGTCGTTCGTCAAGACGCCGTCGACCGGGTCCCTGTCCACGACCAGGCCCGCGGACGGGGTCCGCGCTTTCGTATCGGCCACGGGAGCCGGTTCGCTGTCGCCCGGAACCACGAAACCGCCGTCCTGTATCCGGAAATATCCCGACTGAACGGGGGCGGGAGCGCCCACGGTGCCGGTACCGTTTCTCCCGTTTTCGGCGGAAAGATCCGCACGTTTCTTTCCGGCACGAACTACCCTGAGTTCATAAGCGTACTGGCCGTCGGGAAGGGCAGTGCCGTCCGGGGCCGTAAGACCGACACCCACGGGGGCGCCGTCGGCGAATTCCTCGCTGAAGTAGAAGTCGCCGGGGCCTCCTACCGAGATGACGAGTTTTTCATACTTAACAGTAGGCGAGAAACTGATCCCGTCGGCCGTGATCGTCGTAGCGGCCACGGTATCGTCGGCGTGCACACCGGCCGGCAGACCCGCGCCGATGATAAGACCCGCCGTGAGACAGACAACCACCCTGACCAGCGGCAAGCGAAGAAAGCGAACAAACCCCGTGTTTATATCAAATCCCCTCATCTCCCGATCCTCCCCTTTCGGATTCCGGCGGTATTAGCGCGGACTCTTTAAAAACTAAGCGCTACGGTATTAGTGCAGACTCTTAAAGGCTACGCTACTTTCTACCATTTATAGCAGGAAAGTCAAAGTGTTTTTTGTCTGTGCGAGGATGTGGCGGCAATGTCCCGGTCGTATTCTTCGCTGCCGGCCACAAGCCGCCGGCCGGCGGGTGTCCGGGAAAACCATCAAAGTTACACATGTGTCTCGACGCTTTTAACGAAAGTGATCCCGTGGGGTTCCGCGGACTGTTCGAAGAGAGGCAGGTATGGCCGTAACCTGTTGATATTAAGCCGTATTTATGTTTTTCCGCTATCGTGTATTTTCAGGTATGGTTGTTGCGGAACCCCTATAGAAAATAAAAAAACGGAAGGTGGGGATGCCCGGCGTTCGATAAGAAAACACGACGTGGAAACAGTCATCAACAATAACGGAAATCCGTCGGATCTGTCGTGTCCTTATCTGAAGACGCCGTTTCCCGAGTGTTTTTGTACCAAGCTCGACAGTATTAACGCCGAAGCGGCGGTCAGGTACTGTGGAGACCGGTACAAAGAATGCGAGATTTACAAGAAAAAGGCTGCATTAAGAGGGTAATGCCGAATATGCGTACGGGGTTTGAGGAGGAATTTCGATGATACAAGCCAAGGGAGCCTTGGGGGCTGTGGTAAGACGGACGTTGTCAATAGCTCTTTTCTTCGGTGTCCTTGTGCCGCCGCTCGACGCCGAGGCGTTCGATTATCTGATCAGGGTCCGGGACGAAAACAACAGTCCGGTGAGTGGCTTCCGCTGGCTGATTCAGAAAGACAATACGAACCTCACTGTTCCCGGCGCCCGGGTCGCCGACTCGATCGCCCTCGACATCCACAACAGTTATGCGCCGGTGGTCGTGAAAGGACACGAGGCCACGGATTCGGTTCTCGTAACGATTCCGGACGGGGTACGCTATTTTGTATCCGTACTCCCGGATGCCGGGTTTACCCTGGGCGGGGCCCAGATGCCCGCTTTCGGCCAGTTCGACTATAACGGAAACACCGTAACGGTGAAAGTAAACAGCTTTCCCGTGCCCACGGCCCAGATTTCGGTCTTTGTCTTCAAGGACCACGAGCGGATAAACGGGGTTGTGGACGCCCACGAGACCGGCCTGGCGGGAGCGAGTATCCAGCTCCACGATGCCGCGGGCCAGGTGACCCAGGACGCCTTCGGCAACCCCCTGGGTACGGAATACGACGCCTTGGGTAACGTGACGGCCGTGGGCGACGGCTCCATCGTGACCAAGGCCACGGATCCCGAACCGGGGCGGGTTGTGATCAAGTATCTCACCCCGGGGAAATACGGGATCATCGTAACCCCGCCGCCGCCGACAGGTACATGGATACAAACGTCGACGATCGAGGGTACGCCCACGATCGACGCCTGGGTAAAGGCCAACGAGTCGGAGACCTTTATCGAAGGCTTCGGCACCGGGTTTACCCATGTCTTTTTCGGTTTCGTCAACCCCGCGGAACTCCCCTGGGCCTTGACGCCTCCGGCCGGTACGGGTTCCATTCGTGGCAGACTGCTTTTTAACCATTTCTCGCGTCCGCCGACGACCCAGGGATTTTTCCCGGGGCCGAAGGTGGACCAGTGCTGGGTCGCTCTCGGGGATCCGGCAACACCCCTCGGGCTCTATGCCGCGTCCTGCGACAACAACAGCCGGTTCCAGATCAATAACGTTCCGCCGGGGACGTATCAGCTCACCATGTGGGACGAGAACCTGGACGCGCTTATCGGGTTCCAGACGGTTACGGTGCCGGATGCGGTCGGGAATATGAACGTGGACCTGCAGGATGTGCTCATGTTCCGGTGGTTCGGTACTCTCAAGGGCAGTATCTTCCTGGACGCCGACCGGGACGGTTTTCCGGACGCAGGCGAGGCGGGTGCTCCGGCAGTCGGCGTTATTATCCGTTTCAGGGACGGGACGATCTACCAGGCAACGGTAAGTGATCCGGGCGGGGAATACGAGTTCGGCGAGGTCTTTCCGTTTTTCAAGTGGCTTGTGACCGAAGTCGGGTTTACGTCCGACAAGGCTACCGGGATGACCGCCGCGGTCGACTATGGCGGGCAGATTCCGGATTCGAACGGCTGGCACATGCCGTCCTTCGACGTCCTGAACCCCCAGCCCCAGGCGGCAGTGAACGCCAATATCGTCCCGCCCAATCGCTGGTCGCGGACCGAAGCGGGCGAGGTGCTTACCCAGGCCATGCAGTTGTATCTCAACCAGACGAACGTAATCGCCTGGGGGAAAGACCATTACGCGGACGCGGAAAACGGGGGAATAACGGGTATCGTCTATCATGCGGTGACCCGGGCGGAAAACGACCCCCGGAAGGCGGCGGCGGAGCCCTGGGAACCGGGGATACCCAGGGTCCAGATGGCTCTTTATCCGGACGCCGACTTCAATGACGTGATAGACGACCTCGACGGCGACGGTTTCCCGACCCGTGCCGATGTGGACAACTACCCCTTCGGGGACTTCCCGGGGGTGGGGGATCTTGACCGGAACAGCAACGGTGTCTTCGATCCGGGTGACGCGATCCAGATCACCACCACGGATTCCTGGGACGACAACAAACCGAGCGGGTGTATCCAGGACCTGCCGGGTGACCCCCCGGGGTTTATCCACGGCCAGCCGGTTGCCGAGTGCTATGACAGTTTCGGCACGTGGAACCAGGTCCGTCCCGGGGTATTCGACGGCGGCTTTGCGTTCGGTTCGTATTTCCCCGGCGGGATCGTTTCAGGGAGCGCCGAGGTCGAGGGTATCCCGTCGGGTATCTATATCGTCGAGGCCGCAACACCCGCCAACTACGTGCTTCTCAAAGAGGAAAACCGGAACGTGGACTTCGGCGAGGAGTACGGGGTGCCCCAGGGGATTGACGATAACCCCCTGCCCCAGTGCGTAGGCGACCTCCACCTGGTCCCCGCGGAACTGACGCTTTTCCCGGGGGTGCCCGCGCCCGATGCCGGGCGGAACACCCCGTTATGCGATCTGAAACAGGTACTCCTTACCGGTTCGAAGAACGCAGGGGTGGAATTCTTTTTCTTCACGGAAGTCCCTCCGGCGGCGCGGGCCGTGGGGTTTGCGAACAACGACCTGGCGGCGGAGTTCGACAAGACGAGCCCTGTGTTCGGCGAAAAAGCCGCCCCGGCGTGGCTTCCCATTTCGATCCAGGACTACGCGGGAAACGAAGTTGCGCGGGTGTATATGGATGAGTATGGTGCGTATAACGCGGTCCTGCCGTCGACGTTTACGGTCAACGTGGCCTCGCCCACGGGAGTGTCCCCGAATATGCTGACCCTGGTTCTGAACCACCCGTTCAAGACCGACCCGATCACGGGGCTCCAGACGCCGGATGAATGGTACGACCCCACCTACAGTACGACGCCCTGGACGTTTAACTTCGAGCCGGGCCGGACCTCCTACCTGGACACCCCGCTTGTGCCGATCGGTTCGTTTGCCGGATTCGGGATCGACTCCGAACCCGCCGACGGCACACCGGTTATCTACGAGGTCCGCGGGACGCACCCCGGCGGCGGCGGGTCCATGGCCTGCAGCCAGGGGGATCTGGTCAGGATATTCTCGCCCGGTACGATACTCGTCCCCAACCCGGATTTCGACCCGGCCGTTGAGGGAACGGTCCGCAGGATCTGGCGGGACTTCGGGTTCGGGCTTACGGAGGGCTAGGTTACCGTGGACGGTGTCCCGGTCGTGGTAACGACGTGGTCGGACCAGGAGATCCGGATCATGGCCCCGGCGGCAACCGGGCGCCTCCTGGTTACCCGGGGCGACAACAATAAGACAACCGACGTGGGTATTACGCTCCACGTGGGCAACTGTAATTCGGCCGTCTACCTCACGGGCGGGTCCACGTGGCCGTCCCGGCCGGTTCAGAATGCGATCGACGGGCTGGCGCCCGGAGTAGACACGATCCTCCTCGGGCCCGGGATCTATGAAGAAGAGCTGATCGTCGACCGGCCGCTCACCCTTCAGGGGTCGGGCTCGGGTACGCTGATCGATGCGAACCCTACACCTCTTGAGAAACTGGACACCTGGTACGCCCGGGTGAAGACCACGGTCAATTCGGCTCCCGGCGATTTTCCGGAACTGGCCGGCGCGAACCTGCCGCTTAAGGAAGTGCAGGCCCCGGGTATTCTCCTCCTGCCGACGACGACGGCGCTCTCCCAGGGTTCTTCCGTGACCATCGACGGCCTTTCGGTTTCCGGAAGCCTTGCGGGAAGCGGGATCTACATCTACGATTGGGGCCGTTATGTGACGATTCAGAACACCCGGGTGTTCGGTAACCAGGGAACCCGGGGCGGCGGTATCACCATCGGGAAACCCCTGCCGTTTACGGCGGCCGTGAACGAACACGTCACCATCGCGTATAACCGGATTTACAAAAACGGCGCCCTGTTCGGCGGCGGCGGGGTAACCGTTTACGACGGCGCCCATGACTACGTGTTTTTCAATAACATTATTCTCGGCAACCTGAGCCGGTGGAACGGCGGCGGTATTGCGCACCACGGCCTGAGCCACGACGGCCGGATCGAAGGAAACGACATCCTGTTCAACGAAGTATTCTTCGGCGGTCAGATCGGCGGCGACGGGGGCGGTATTTATAGCGGTATTTATATCGGAAGCGAGTCCTGCGAGGCAGGCGTCGGGGCCTGTCTCGGTACGACCGGAGAGGGGACGGGATCCGTCTCGATTCTCGGCAACCGCATTCAGGGCAATCTGGCCGGTTCCGGCATAGGCGGCGGTATACGTGTGCTCCAGATGGCCGGGGCGGATATCAGCGAGTGCCCGGCCGATGATACCAACTGTATCGTCGATCCCGGCGTGCCGCCCCTTCCCGACCGGCTCGGATGGTACACCCTCACGGTGGAAAACAATATGATCGTCAATAACGTGGCGGCCTATTTCGCCGGCGGTATCGGCCTCCGTGACGTTGCGCGGGTCCGGATCGTAAACAACACGGTGGCCAATAATGCAAGTACGGCAACCGCGGCGGCGGCGTTTCCCCCGGGGCTTTTGAACTCCCTGCCCCAGCCCGCCGGGGTTGTAACCACCCCCCACAGCGCGGGGCTCATGAACCTGTTCGATACGAAGGTGGGAACCGGCTCGGCGCTGTATCAGACGTTTACCGACCCGGTATTCATAAACAATATCGTCTGGCACAACGAGTCGTGGTTCAACGACGCTGCCTTAAACGGAGGCGAGGGCGGGCTCGACCGCAACCCGATCGGCACCGGATACTGGGACCTTCAGGTGATCGGATCGGTGGATCCTTTGCTCGATCCCCATATCAGTCCCCGGAAATCCATCATCACGAGCCAGTTCGATCCCTATTCGGGTCATGACTACGGGGCGGATCCTGCCAATTTCTACGGCGATCCTTCGTTTGCGGGCGAATATACGAACACGCTTTTTTCGGCGGCGGTTGCCGACGAAGGCGGTAACTTCATTACCGTCCGATACACGCCGCTTACGGCCGAAGGCACCGATTACC
>CAYYSS010000004.1:0-24400 GCA_964474325.1 uncultured Nitrospirota bacterium | reverse complement strand
ATTGCGTTTTTCACGATCGCCGTCGGGACGGCCCTTATCTTTCGGGGGCGGACGCTCTGCCGGTATATCTGTCCGATCGGGGGCCTGATCGGACTCTACTCCATGTTCAGTCCCCTGGAACTCAGAAACCGCTGTATCGAGGTCTGCCGGGCGGACAAGGCGAAGGGATGCATCAAGGGTACGGCGCGACGGTATCCCTGCCCCATGTTCGTAACCCCCATGACGCTTGACCGGAACAACTACTGCAATTTCTGCAGTGAGTGCGTCAAGACCTGTGCCGAGGACAACATCGTGCTCAGGTTCAGGAGTTTCGCAAAGGACCTCTGGACCTCGGCCCGGGGGTATATGGACGAGGCCTTTCTCGCGGTCGTGCTCCTCGGCGTGACGATTGTCGTGACGGCCGAGATGGTCGAGCCCTGGCACCGGTGGATGGATGCGATCAGCCGGTTTATACCGTTTGAACTTTTCGGTCAGGCCGGGCACGCGGATCAGGAGCGGATCACGTTTTCGTTGATCTTCGCCGTGGGCTCCCTGGTCGTGCCCGGGGCACTTCTTCTCGCGGCCAGCGGAGTCGTACGCGGGCTTACCGGACCGGATTCGCCCCTTTCTCTCAAGCGGACCTTCGTGCAGTTTGCGTATATGTTTATCCCCGTGGGCCTTTCCATGCACCTGGCCCACAACCTGGCCCATCTCCTGAACGAGGGGCCGGTGGTGGTCCCGGCTCTCCAACGGGTTCTCTTCAAGTATCTCGGTATCGGGGCCATGCCCGGGTCGTGGCACGTGACACCGCTCATAGGCCCTGAGGCCCTGTTCTGGCTTCAGATGTTGGTCTTTGCGGTGCTTAATCTGTTCTCTCTCTACGCAGGGTACCGGATTGCGGTCCGGTACTACGGCGACCGGGCGCTCCGGGCCTTCATCCCCATGGCCCTCCTGGCCGTAGCGATCATGGCGCTCAACGTCTTCGTTCTCGGCCAGCCCATGGACCCCCGGCACAGCCACTGACCGTGACGGGCCGGGAAAAACGAGGTGATGTGATGAAACGATGGTTGATGTGCGTGCCGATGGTGTTGCTTTTTGTTTCCTCCCCGGCCTTCGGATTTCTCGATCTCGAACAGGAGGTGCTCCACATCCCCGACACCCACGAGACGAACAACTACGTCCGGTCCCTGCGGCACAATCCTGAGGGGTACGATGCGACAATAAATGGGAAGGCTGCCGGCGGGGCGGTCGAAATAACGCTGGGCCTGGTGCTTCCCCCCGGGGAACGTGCCGATGACCTGAGGATCTTCGTTACGGACCGGAAAGCGGACCGGTTCTACCCTGCCGAACCGGTATCGGCCGGGGAGGCGGGCTACCGGTTTACGATGTCGCCTCCCCGGGCCGGGAGCTATCGTTTCGAGGTGCTCTTCAGGACTCCCGAGGGCTGGGTGCGGCTCAGCCGGAACGTCAAACTTCCGGCGGCGTCCGGAGGTGGACCCGAAGCCTCTGATCCCGACGCGGGGTATCAGGTGTACGCAAAGACGTTTCCCCGCAGGGTCTACGCCGATCACGTGGCCACGTTCCTCTACGAGGTGTTTTACGAAGGAACGCCTGTTACGGACCTCGAACCCGTCGGGGGCCACGACCTGGTGGTTGCCGCCTGGGACCTGGGTTGGTGGGGAGCGCTTGATACCTTCGTCTTCGGAGAATCCCGCCAGAACCTGGGCGGGCCCGAGGCCGCCGCAAGTCTGGTGTTTGACGAGCCGGGCCGGTACGCGGTATTCGCTCAATTCCGGCACCGGGGACGGGTGCGGGTTATCGAATCCACGGTCACCGTCCATCTCGAGCAGAAACCCGAGGAGATAGGTCGGGATTTCGACAGCGCCGCGGGTGAGTATTGACCCATGGAACACACCGCACGGAAATACCTGGGCGGTGGTGTGGTCGGATTTCTTGCCGGGGCTCTCGTCATCCATCCCCTGTCCATGGTCGTTCAGGGACTGGTCTACCCGGATTTTGTGGTAGACCCGCTCCAGGTGTTTAACGCCTTCAGCGCCCGGCATCTGCCCATGGCGGCGTTCTTCGGGGTGCTGGGAACAGTCGTGGCCCTTGGGGTGGAGTTTATCGCAGGCAAATTATCAATGGCCCGACGGAGGATTGTGGTTCTTGAGGAGATACTGCCGATCTGTTCCTACTGTAAAAAAATACGGGACGATGGGGACGCGCAAGCAGGAGAGGGCGCCTGGGTCGAGGTCGATACCTATTTGGCGCTTCATCGGAATACACTCTTTTCCCACGGCATCTGCCCGGACTGTTATGGGCGGGAGGTGGAGAAGATGCCTGGAACTACCGGGACACCCGGGTCCTAAACCCTATTATTGCAAAAGAATTACCGCGAAGGGGGGGCACCCGCCTTCGGCGGAAGTCAGACGGGAGAGGGGAAAGGGAAAAGGGAGAAGAAACAAGGAAAACGGGAGAGGGGAGAAGTCAGAAGTAAAGTCTTTTCACGTCTCACGTCTTCCGTCTTACGTCTTCCTGCCTCTTACGTTTTCCCTTTTCCGTCTTCCCGCCTCTCATCCCCCCTCGCCTATAGCCTCTCGCCTTTAGCCCATCCTTCACGCCGTATTGCGGATTTTTTGATCCCGCCGGAGACGTATTTTTTGCCGCTGCAAGGTAAATTGAGTGAAGCCTTCCGCGAAAAACATGGTTGGAGTCAGGTGTGAAATACGGGGGTTCTCGACGGATTGAAGGAATACACGGTGCTACTCTGGATGAAAAGCAGGGGGAGGAAAGAAGTGGAGGCGACGACCGGATTTGAACCGGTGAATAAAGGTTTTGCAGACCTCTCCCTTAGCCACTTGGGTACGTCGCCGCCGGTAAGGATCTATGCTTACGGCCGGGCCTTCGGCCGGGTTAAAGTCTGGAGCGGGAAACGGGATTCGAACCCGCGACCCCAACCTTGGCAAGGTTGTGCTCTACCAGCTGAGCTATTCCCGCTCGTTCCGAGGGCGGCAATTATCATACGTGACGAAAAAAGCTTTGTCAAACGTGTAACGCCCGGGCCCTGAAATCGTTGAGAAATTTTATCTGGCCGGCCCGCCGTGCCAGCCGGGACAGACCGCGCCGAGGGCTCTCCGGGTGCGTGCCGCTATGATCGATTCGGCGCGGGAAAAGCGGCAAAGAAGGTATCCAGGGTTTCCTTGATGCGGTCCCAACCGGGACCTTTAGGGGTCAGGCGGAGACTGCCGCCGGGGTCGAAACGGACCATGTCCGGGTGCTCGCGGGCGAGTTCAAGGAGCCGTTCGGCAGGGAGGTCCGGCTCTTCGGGGAGCGTAACGGCGATGGTGCCGGCCCGCCATTTAAGAGAAGGCAGGCCCCGGTCGCGGCAGAGGATCTTGATCCGGATCACGTCGAAAAGACGGGCGAGTTCGTCGGGGACCGGGCCGAAACGGTCCTCCATCTCTTTCCGGATGTCGTCAAGGGACTCGTTGCTTTCGGCCCCCGAGAGCCTGCGGTAGAACGTAAAGCGGAGTGTTGTGTCTTCCAGGTACGTGTTGGGTATCCGGGCGTCCACCGGAAGATCCACCGAGGGGTCGAGGCGTTTCGGCGCGGGCCTGCCCGAGCATTCCGCTACGGCGTCTTCGAGCATTTCGGTGTAGAGATCGAATCCCACGGCGTCGATATGTCCCGACTGTTCACCGCCGAGGATGTTCCCCGCGCCCCGGATCTCCAGGTCCTTGAGCGCGAGCCGGAATCCGGCCCCCAGGTACGACATGTCCCGGATGGCCTGAAGGCGTTTCCGGGCCTCGTCGGTAATGATATCTTCCCCGGGGATCAGAAGATAGGCGTAGGCCCGCACGTCCGACCGGCCCACCCGCCCCCGGAGCTGGTAGAGATCGGCAAGGCCGAACATGTCGGCCCGGTCGATAACGATGGTGTTGGCGGTCGGCACGTCCAGGCCCGAGCCGATGATCGAGGTGCAGACGAGAAGGTCCACGGCCCCGTGAAAGAAGCGGTGCATTATCTCTTCCAGTTCCTTTTCCCGCATCTGTCCGTGCCCCACTGCCACCGTCTTACCCGGAAACATCTCCTGGATGCGGTTCGCCGTCCGGTAGATCGTCTCGACCCGGTTGTGGACGAAATAGGCCTGGCCGTTCCGTTTGAGTTCCCTTTCGAGTGCTTCCCGGATGATGTCTTCGCGCCTGACCGCAACGAGGGTTTTTACGGCCATGCGTTCTTCAGGCGCCGTCTCGATCGTACTGATCCCCCGGATGCCCGACAGGGCCATGTGCAGAGTCCGGGGAATGGGGGTCGCGGTGAGGGTAAGTACGTCGATGCGGGTACTCAATTGTTTAAGCCGTTCCTTGTGGGAAACGCCGAACTTGTGTTCCTCATCGACGATGAGCAACGCCAGGTTATGAAAGGACATATCCTTTGCCAGGAGCCGGTGGGTGCCGACCACGATGTCCACCTCGCCCCGCGCCACTCGCGCCACCGTCCGTCTCTGTTCGGTGGGGGTCTTGAATCGGCTCAGGAAATCCACCGTGACCGGAAACGGGCTGAATCGGGCCGCGAACGTCTCGTAATGCTGTTCCGCAAGAATCGTGGTGGGCACGAGGATCGCTACCTGCCCCCCGTCGGAGACGGCCTTGAACGCAGCCCGCATGGCGACTTCGGTCTTGCCGTATCCCACGTCGCCGCAGAGGAGGCGGTCCATGACCGAGGGGGCCTCCATGTCCCGGAAGATCTCCTGTTCGGCCCGGAGCTGGTCGGCGGTTTCCTCGAAGGGGAAAGCCGATACGAACTCTTCGTATAACGGCGGGTCGGCCGGAAAGGCATATCCCCGGACCCGGGAGCGTTCGGCGTAGAGGCGCACCAGTTCCTCCGCCATCTCGCGGACCCGCTTCCGGACCCTGGACTTTCGCCGTTTCCAGGCTGTTCCGCCCAGGCGATCGATCCGGGGCGTGCCCGTGCCGGCCCCGTGATAGGAACGCAGGGTGCCGATACGGGAAATAGGTATGTGGAGCAGGTCGCCCCCGGCGTACTCCAGAGTAAGGACGTCGTCCTCGCCGGTCCCGGTATCCAGCCGGCGGAGACCCAGGTACCGCCCGACCCCGTGGTCCTGGTGCACGACCATGTCACCTTCCGAAAGATCGTCGAGAGACGACAGGAGCCCCGCCACGCGGGATTGGCGTGGCGGGCGTCGCCGGGGGCGGCGGAATCCGAAGAGTTCCGCCGAACTCAGGACCAGAAAGGGCGGCACCGCCGAACGGTAGCCCGCCGAAAGGGTCCCCCGGGTGATCGCCAGGGTTCCCTCGTAGGCGCCGACGTCGCCGGGTGCGATAATGGGGGCGATTACGTCCTCATCCCGGAAGAGTTCGCGTACCCGTTCGGCCTCGCCGCGGCTTTCGCACACCACGAGGACGTCGTCGGTCCCGGCCAGGGTCCGGAGGCGCTTGATGGTATCTTCCATGGTTTCGCCTGCGGCATTCCGCTCGGCGGCGGTAACGCCGTTTCCGTCCACGGGGCGGATATTGTCCCGGCCTCCGAGTACTGTAGAGAGCCGAAGCATTCCCCCGGCCCGGCCTCTGTCCCCTGGCAGGTCCGCATCTTCCGGCAGATCCGCGACAATTCGGTATTCTTTGAGCAGATCAAACAGGCAGTCGCTTCCTTTCGGCTCCGTGCCGGGGGGAATTTCTACGGTGTCAATGGTCCGGATCGAACGCTGGGTATCGATTTCAAAGAGGCGGATCGACTCTACGGTGTCGCCGAAAAACTCGATGCGGTGAGGGGCGTCGACACCGCCTGCACAGTAGAGATCCACGATACCCCCGCGGACCGCGAACTCCCCTTCGTCCGCGACGATGCTTACCTTCCTGTACCCCATATCCGTGAGGAGATCGGCGAGAAAGGCGGGCTCCGCCCGGTCTCCCACCGCAAGGCGGATCGATTTAGCGTCGAACTCCTCCAGGTCCGCCACCTGTTCCCGGGCCTCGTCGACGGATGCGACAACCAGGGGGCAGGAACCGGACGCAATACGGCGCAGTTCCCGTATGCGATCACCCGGAGAAGCCTCGTCCGCCGAAAGGATTACCGCCGGAGGCGCTGCTCCACATACGTCGGCGAAAAAGAGCAAATCGCGGTGCCACAGCCGGCTTGCGCCGTCATCCTTCGTTACAACGAGAAACCTGTCCGTCGTTCGCGTGAGTACGGCAGAGGCGACGGCCCTGTTCGGCACCTCCCAGGGGCCGCCGTCGGGCAGGGAAATATTCGGGAAGATGTTCACCCGTGCAGTCGATGGTCGGGATTCTGCTCGAGGTCCGGGACCGTGTCCGTATCAGGACTCTTCACGGACAATTTTCCGGATAAGCGCGGTCGTCGAATATCCCTTCTCGTAAGGGAGACTTACGGTTTCCGGAACGATATCGCTTCCCACGATACGCTCCCGGGGCCAATCGCCCCCCTTGGCAAGCACGTCCGGTTTAAGGGCCTTGATGAGTTCGTAGGGAGTATCTTCCTCAAAGAGGACGACCGCGTCCACCACGTCCAGCGCGGAAAGCATTTCGGCCCGTTCCGCCTGGGGTACCAGAGGACGCCCCGGCTTGAGGCGGGCCACCGAGGCATCGGAGTTGAGTCCCACAACGAGTACGTCCCCGAGGGCCCGGGCCCCGCGGAGTACCCGTATATGCCCCACGTGGAGGAGGTCGAAACAACCGTTCGTAAATACGACGCGTCGGCCGGCCTTACGATGCCCGCCCACCAGGTCGATTGCGGCGTCGCGGGTCAGTACTTTCGGACTGTTGTGAGATTTCGTATGCATAACGTACGTGATTCGTTTCGCGGTGTCCTAGTCTACCATCGGCGCGCGCACGGCGGCTTTTTTCGACGGAGAACCCGGGGGGCGATTACTCGAGAAAGGTTCGGGCCGGACAAAAATAAGATTGAAAATCAAGCGGTTTTGCGACCGGTCCCATCCGGTCGCGCCGTACCGCATTTTCAGTGTATTTCTCCGCGCCGACAAGGCCGCTGCTGTGCTATGATAAACGAGCCGGAGGGGTTTTCCGAGGGATCGCTAATTGCACAGAAGATATTTCCCAGTATAGAAATATAGAGTCAGAATGTCGCGGATACTCGTTATCGCAAACCAGAAGGGCGGGGTAGGGAAGACGACCACCGCCATCAATATGGGTGCATCCCTTGCCGTGGCGGAGCAGAGGATCCTTCTTGTGGATACCGACCCCCAGGGCAACACGACGAGCGGTCTCGGGGTGGACCGGGACGAACTCCAAGCGAACCTTTACGATTTCTACGCCTCCGGAACGCCCCTTGAAGAGATTATTACCTCAACCTCGATCCAGGGACTCGATATAGTTCCGTCCACCGTGGACCTTATCGGCGCCGAGATCGAACTCATGGGGCGGGAGGGCCGGGAGACCATGCTTCGGGATGCCCTCCAGACCATACGGGACTGGTACGATTTCGTGGTCATCGACTGCCCGCCGTCGCTTGGACTTTTAACTTTGAACGCCCTGGTGGCCGCCGAGCGGATAATCGTTCCGGTGCAGTGCGAGTATTACGCCCTGGAAGGCCTCGGACTCCTCATGAACACCATCGAGCTCGTCAAGGGATCGTACAACCCCGCCCTGGAGATCGAAGGGATCGTCCTTACCATGTTTGACACCCGGAATAACCTGGCCAAGCAGGTAGCCGAGGAAGTGCGGGCCCATTTCGGTGACAAGGTCTATCGGACCACGATTCCTCGGAACGTATCCCTGAGTGAGGCGCCGAGCCATGGAAAACCCGCCATGTTCTATGACGCCCGGTCAAAGGGAGCCCAGAGTTATATTTCGCTGGCGCGAGAGGTGCTGGGCGTTGGCTAGACCCAAGAAGGCCGCATTGGGAAAGGGGCTTGGTGCGCTTATAAAGGCGAAACCCGCGGGTGGAGGTGTGCAGATCACCGAGGAGGGACGCGCCAGCGGGATCAGGGAAGTCTCCGTGGACCGAATTCTGCCGAACGAGCACCAGCCGCGGCGCACGTTCGACGAAGCGGCGCTGTCGGAACTTGCCGATTCTATCCGCGAAAACGGTCTTCTCCAGCCTCCTGTCGTCCGCAAGGCCGATGACGGCACCTATCGACTGATTGCCGGGGAACGCCGCTGGCGGGCATCCCGATCCGCCGGACTCGAAAAGATCCCGGTTATCGTCCGGGAGGCGGCCGGACCGGAGATCCTTGAACTCGCCCTTATTGAAAACATCCAGCGTGAGGATTTAAACCCCGTCGAGACCGCCGAGGCGTTTCAGCGGCTTATAAAGGATTTTCACCTGACCCAGGAAGAACTGAGCCGTAAAGTCGGTAAGGACCGGGCGACGGTCGCCAATTACGTCCGCATCCTGGGGCTTGTGCCCGAAGTCAAGGGGTGGATCGCCGACGGCCTTCTGTCGCTGGGTCACGGCAAGGCCCTGATGGCCCTGTCGGACGAACCCCGCCGGCAGATCCAGGTAGCCCGGGAGGTGATTACCCGGGGCCTGAACGTACGGGAGACCGAGGCCCTGGTCAGGCGGAAACCGAAACAGGTTTCCCCGGTGAAGAAAAAAGACGCACAGATCAGTCATCTGGAGGACCGGATGACCCGGCACCTGGGCGCGAAAGTACGTCTTCTTCACAAGAGCAATAAGAAAGGGGGCCGGATCGAGATCGCGTATTCCTCGCTTGACGAACTGGACCGGCTCCTGGAAATCCTGGCCGGATAGCTTACGGGACCGTTACGTCGTCCACCCCGGGGCGACGTTCTTCGATCACCCGGAGAAACGACCGGGTTTCCTTGATACATGCCGTTGTAATCTCTGCCTGCACCATTTCGCCGGGGCGTCCGTTCCGGGCCAATACGGCACCGTCGGGCCCGACGACGACGGCCTCGCCGCCGAATTCCGTTCCGTCGGAGGCCGGACCCGTGCGGTTGCTCAAAACAAGATAGCAGGCGTTTTCGATCGCCCGGGCCCGGGCCAGGATCTCCAGGTTTTCGGCCCTGGCTTTGGGCCACTGGGCGCTCACGAGAAATACCTCGGCGCCCTGAAGGCGCAAATTCCGGAACATCTCCGGAAAACGCAGATCGTAACAGATCGCCAGGCCGAAGCGGAATCCCCGGTACTCAACCACCACAATGCGGTCTCCCGGGGCGATATCTTCCTGTTCCTGAAAAGGCCTGAAGAGGTGGGCTTTGTCGTAATGGCCAAGGTTTTCACCCCGGTCGTCAAGAAAGACGAGACGATTTCGCAAGGTCCCCGTCGCTTCGTCCCGGACTACGATACTTCCCGCAAGCGCCGTCCCCGCCCGACGGCAGAACGCCGCCACACGGCGAAGGGTTTCGTCGGCTTCGTCCGCACATTCGGGCCAGGCCCTGCGGAGAAAGCCTGACGTCCAGAGTTCGGGACAGAGCAGAATATCAGTGCCGGAAAGGCCCGAGGTTCCCTCAAGGAGAGCGATATTCGGTCCGGCGGAGCCGTCAGTGATTGCGAGAGGAAGGCTTGCTAATGTCAGCCGGGACATGAGACATTGAAAAGCGGCGGAACAGCCGGAGCGGTTCCGCCGCGACGCGGTTTAATCTCTCTCTTCGTTCGTAACGGCTAATACATCTGCCAGGTACTCATCTGCGGTGTCGTGACCCATAATTCGCCGGTCAGGAAGTCCATAAAGAAATACATATATGCATCGCCGTATGGGTCCAGATCGACACCGACGAGCCAGAGGTCGTCGTAGTCGATGACGGCAACGGCGCTGTGGTTGTCGCCCCATTCAAACGTGTCCCAGACCGCAATCTCGGTATTAACTCCGAACGTGGCGAGGCTTTCGCTGAGCACGGCACCCGCCGAGCCCGCAAAGATCGCTACCATGATGAGTACCAAAGCTGCGGTAAGGATGTTTCGTGTACTACGTGTCATGATCATTCCTCCTTATCAATATGGATAAAAATCGAGTGGGGAACCTCCCCGCTTGAGTAACTATACCACATAAACGGACCGTAATCGTCGGGCCCCGGGGGGGCAAAGGCCGTTCAGGCGCGTAAGACCCCGTGCGTATTTTCTTGATCCCCGTGCCCGGAAGGGTAGAGAGACGTGAGACGTGAAAGAGTGGGATGTTTTGCGTCTTATCCGTTACTACTTACCGCTCCCTCTCCTCGGCCCCTGCCTTCGAAGCCCCCTCGCTGCGAACCACCATGAGAAATCCGGGCTAGCGGGTTGCGGGTATGCCCCAAGGGCCGCCCACAGGGAAAACAGGTACGGGTTCAAGCCATCGGTCGAGTGTTTTTTTATCTTCCGGGGATTCGACCGTTGCGAAGGCCTCGAACCAGCCCCTGCGCATAAAGAAGAAGGCGCGATAGGCGTTCAGACCCTTGATAGCGTCCCAGAACACTTCGGGACGCCCATAAAGACTGTAGGGATAGGCCATGACCGCGTCGCGCTTTCTGTCGAGGACGGCGGCGATATCAATCCATTCAGTGGGACGGAGGGGGGTGTTGACCTCGTAAAAAACGATCGGTCTGTCTAAGCGCCGCGCGACGTTTCCGGCGATCCACGAAGCCGCCACGTGATCCGCGTGCTGTTCCCCGGGCCAGGGCGCGAGGATCGTTCCCGGCACAGACGACCCAAGCAGAGCGGCGAGACGCTCGACAACAGCGGTACTTTCCGAAAGAAGTCCGCCGTCGGGAAAGGAAAGAAACGCCGGCTCTTCAGCACCCAGTATGCGGGCGGCGGTCTTCGCTTCTTCCCGACGGTGCGCTCCGAGATCCGTTTCGGGGCCCGGCGGTCTGTCGAAATACTGCCGTTCGATAGCCTCGCCGTCGGAGAGAACGTAAGGCGTCACCGGGACATTGATATCCGTCAGGCGGGCCGTCAGCCCCCCGCACCCGAAGACCTCGTCATCGGGATGGGGTGCCACGACGGCAACGGAACCGCGTTCCCGCAGCCGGTTGATCAGGGTGGCTTCGGACACGTTACCGCGCCGCAGCCGCTCACTGGACCGGTCCCGGTTGCCTGAGCCCCGGAATATTGTCGGGGAAAAACTCCACGCCGGCGTCTTCGACCGCCTTGCGTACGAAGGTCTTCCGCCACTCGCCCAGGCGTTCCGTCCGGAGTTTGTCGGCGATCCAGACGCTGACCTCTTCCAGGGGTTTGGTGCGTTCCGGTTTACGGTCGGTGACTTTTATGATGTGATAGCCGAAGGTGGTCTCCACGATGCCGCTCAGTTCTCCCGGTTTCAAGGCGAAAGCGGCGGTTTCAAACTCTTTCACCATACGGCCTTTGCCGAAATACCCCAGGTCGCCGCCCCGCGCCCCCGAGGACGTATCGTCGGACTTTTCTTTCGCCAGTTCGGCGAAATCCGCACCCCCTTTGAGTTCGGCGAGGATCGTTTCGGCTTTTTTGCGCGCGGCGGCCTTGATCTCGTCACCTGAGCCGGCATCGACTCTCACCAGGATATGACTTGCCTTAACCTGTTCCACCTCCAGGAATTCATTGTTATGGATCTTGTAGTACAGGGCCACGTCTTCGTCCGTTACCGGGGCGATCTCGTGTTCATGGGATCGAACGAAGGTCTTGGCAAGTTCACGGTCCTGTACATAGGCCAGCCGTTTTTTCACCGCATCTTGCTCGTGCAGATTCTCCTTCCGCCCCCTGTCGGCGAGGACAATATAGGTCACGTAATTCTGCACGAACTTGCTCAGGTTCCGGGGGTTATCACGTATTCCCGAGGCCTGTTCGTCGGGATACATCCCCAGAACGTCGTTGATCTCCTCCATGGTTATTGTGCGCTCCCCGACTTTCGCGATCGGCGCGGGCTCGGCCGGGGCGTTGACGGCGACGAGTATGAGCGCAGCGAAAGCCACGGGAAGTACTGCGAAAGGAAGTCGGTACATGCATTTCTCCATATTGTACGATAGTATATCCGGCAGGCCTGCCAGCGCCGAACGGGCGGATTTACCTTACAGAATTCGGGGCCGGGAATGCAAGACGGCCGCCGTGGTCTCGACGGGGGCGCGTTGACAGGATTCCCGGGTTTAAGTAACGTAACCACGGTCGATTTCCGCTGTTCGGGCTGAACGTCCGGCGGGCAAGAAAAAACATGAGGCGCATAATCCAATTAACACGGAATTTCTGGACGTGGCGGCATCTCCTTTTCCAGATGACGTCCCGGGAGATCAAGGGGCAGTTTGCGGGATCCTTCGGCGGGATCCTGTGGAGCGTGGCCCATCCGCTCATCATGTTCTGCGTCTACCTGGTGGTGTTCGTCAAGATTTTCAAGATGCGGGCGCCGGAGTATGCGGGGCAGGCCGGATTTGCATTTTATCTGATGTCCGGCCTGTTTCCCTGGATGGCTTTCGTGGAAGGGCTTCAACGGGCCACGTCGAGCGTTATCCAGAACGGAAATCTCATCAAAAAGAGTGTGTTTCCGGTGGAAATCCTTCCTGCCAAATCCATCCTGTCGGCGTTTGTGGCAAGCGGAATCGCTTTGGTCGTTCTCGGCGGTTACGTGGCCGTCTCCCTGGGGAATGTTTCCGCTCTTGCTCTTTTACCCCTTGCGGCGCTTGTGCAGATCGTCTTTACCCTCGGGCTGGGGTTTCTCTTCGCGAGTATCGCTCCGTATTTTCGCGATGTGGTCCAGATGGTGCAGGTGGCCGTGAATTTCTGGTTCTATCTCACGCCGATTCTTTACCCCCTTTCGCTCCTGCCGGAATGGGGGCGGACGCTCATGTGGTGTAATCCGTTTTACCCCTTTGTACGGGTATATCACGACATCGTGATTCTGGGTTCGATCGCCGACACGGGGGCGGCCCTTGCCGCGATCGGGTGGGCGCTTGGCTCCTATTGCGCGGGCGCATATATCTTTGCCCGGCTGAAGTATGACTTTGCGGATTGGGTCTGACGATGCTTGAGGATCGTCCCAACGCATTTCAGGCTGACTCTCTGGGCAAGGCGTACCGGGTCTATCCGTCGCCGGCCCACCGGCTCAAGGAGATATTGCTGCGGCGGCCCCAGCACCGTCTTTTTCACGCCCTTCAAGATGTTTCCTTTTCGATCCCCCAGGGAGGGACGTTCGGGATCGTCGGGGAAAACGGTGCGGGGAAATCGACCCTGCTCAAGATCCTGGCCAATGCCCTCCAGCCCACAACAGGGACGATCATCCGGTCGGGGAGAATAGCGGCCCTTCTGGAACTCGGCGCGGGATTCAACCCGGACCTTACGGGAGAGGAGAATATCTTCCTGAACGCGTATCTCCTTGGTCTCACCAAAGGAGAAATTCAGGCCCGCAAGCAGTCCATCATTGATTTCTCGGAACTCGGGGAGTTCATCGCCCAGCCGGTGAAAAACTATTCGTCGGGCATGGTGGTCCGGCTGGGGTTTTCCATCGCCACGAGCGTCGATCCCGACGTCCTCATTATCGACGAGGCCCTTTCCGTGGGGGACCTCCATTTTCAGAAGAAATGCGTGGATCGCATGATGGACTTCCGGCGCGCCGGAAAGACACTTGTTTTCTGCAGTCATAGTATGTATTTCGTCCAGGAGTTGTGTGCCGTGGCCCTGTGGCTTGACCGGGGCCGGAGCCGGGAACTCGGCCCGGCCGGTACGGTAACGAACAATTACCAGAATTACGCGAGGGAACTGGACGGGCGGACGATCAACGGCGGCGGGCAGCAAACCGCGGCGGATCGGCGGGGAACGGATGTATGGATCGAGAAGATCGGGATTGACGACGGTGCCGGATCCGCGGGCGGAGACTCCCGGGGCATGTTGACCGTTACGCTGAACATACGGTGCAGGCGGAAAGGGCTCCGGGGACACGTGGGTGTCGCCGTGATCCGCAACGACGAATTGCCGTGCTTCGGGTCGACGACGAAGATGGACGGCTTTCATCCGACGGAATACCGGGATGGCCAGACGATCCGTTTCCGTGTGAAGGAAAACCCCCTGCTACCGGGAAAATATTTTGTCCACGCTACCCTGGGCGACGAGTCGGGGCTTCATGCCTACGACGTATTGCGTTCCGAGCCGTTTATTGTAGCGGAGCATATTCGGGGTTTCGGCGTGGTACGTACCGACCACGACTGGGAACTGTGAGAAGATATCCCCCTGGGGCGACCTCGTCCGGGCTAAGACGAGGATAAGGTCAAGACGAAGCGGAATCCTACCGTGAGAAGCTCCTCTTCCGACGCGCCGCAGCCGGTAAGCGCGTCGATGAAGGTCCGACCCCGGGGTGTGGGCGGGGGGCTTGTCCGGTGCAGTTCAGCAAGACGAAAGCCGGCCCGAGCGGCCAGATTCTCAATCTCGCTTTTCGTAAACCAGCGGACATGATCGACGCATAGCAGGCCCACGGGGACGTACTCGAAGCGGTTCTCTACCGCCAGATCCATGAGTATCGACCAATGGGATGCGTTGGGAACGCTTCCCACAACGGCCCCCCCGGGCATGAGTGTCCGTCGTATCGTCCGGAGCACGCCCACCGGATCCATCGTATGTTCGAGAACGTCGCCGCAGACGGCCACGTCGAACCGGTAGTCGGAGGTAAAATCCTCGATCCGTCCGGTAACGACCCGATCGTAGTGCGCCGCCGCCACCCGGGCCATGGCCGGATCCATTTCAACGCCCGTAAGATGCACGTCCGGACGCAGTTGCTTGAGGCTTCGCCCGAAGGAGCCCGTAGCGCACCCCACGTCGAGGACTTTCAGATGTTCCTTTGCGGGAAGAAGTGCGGCCAGTTCCTCGCGCCCGTGGCCGTACATATCCCCGAAACGGTGGCACACCACCGCCGTGCCTACCGCCGCCGTAAGCCGCCCCGCGGCCAGACCGGCGCCGATATCCGCGATCGAAAGATCGATCAGGTTCCCGTGCCGTCCCGCCGGCAGGTAGAGCACTGACGGCGCGGCGGGATCGGCCGAGCCGGTTTCCGTTGATCCGGTTGCCCACACCGCGTCCGCCATTTCCTCAAAATTGCGGATGTTGTGGTAAGGGAACGGAAGCGGGGAAGCGGTCCCGTCCGCAAAGGGGAGATTATAGCCCGGCGAAAAGATGCTATGGTCGGGATTTGCGTCCGCAACCCGTGCCATACGTTCATTCATGGCCTTGGATGGGACCGTGTGGGTTTCGTAGACGATCCATGCCGCGTTTTCCGGTTCGAGGCACGTGCCCAGGCGATCCGACGGGTCGACGTCCCGCCAGAGAAAACCCTCGGTCTCACTCAAGGCCCGCCAGTACGAGCGGCAGAATTCAAGGCTGAAGGCCGTCTGTCCGGGAACGGCCTCGGGTTCCGAAGGCCACAGAATAACGGTTTTTCCGGTCGCCATATCGTCGCCCGCCACGCTCAGCTCACGCCGGACGGTGATAGATGGTCTGGGCCGGCGTTTCCGTCTGTATCCAGCCGTCTTCCCGTTCTACCCGGGAAAGTTCCTCGCCGCCGGCCCAGGCATCGCACCTGCGGCAGAGCGTCACGTCCTCATAGCGGGCCTCGTTGTGAAGACGGCGTGCCCGCTCCATGGGCGCACCCGTCCAGACCTCGCGGATTGACGCCCCGGTGAGATCCCCCAGGGGTTCGTCAATAAAAATATCCTCGCAGCACAACCCCACGCGGCCGTCCCAGCCGATAACCATCTGCTTAAACAGCATGGGACACGGAAAACGCTCGATGTCCTGTTCGAGAAACGTCCGTGCACCCACGGGGCGGTATTTGGATATCATGATATTTTCGGCAATGGGTTGCCAGCGTTTGACGTACGTCTCGATCTGATCTTCCAGGTGGGGCAGGCGGACCATGTTGAATCGAATATAAGGCTGTGTCCGCTGTCCCCGAAGCTCGGCCAGGCGCCCGATATTTTTTTCTATAACGGCGAGGTCGGAATTAACACGGTACGAGGCATGACTCGCGGGATCGATGCCGTCCACGCTGAAAATGATTCGGTCCAGTCCCGAATCGATGACCCATCGGGAAACGTCTTCCGAAAGGAGCATCCCGTTGGTCAGAAAGGACACGGAGATGTTCGGATGGCGTTTTGCGTACCGAACGATGTCCTCCAGTTCCCCGTTTAAAAGAGGCTCCCCTGCGCCGTGGGTCATCAGGGCGACCGGTTCCCCCGAAGCGCCGAGTTCGTCGATAACGCGGGTCCACAGCTCACGCGCCATTGTGCCCCGGGGTCGGGTTCCGGTGACACCCTGGCCGTGAAAGTGGCACATGACGCATTTGAGATTACAGTGATTCGTAACCTCAATGATGACCTCGCGCGGGTAGTTTGACGGTTCCATGATCAGCAATAACGGTATGCCTGAATGCGCTATAACTATACCATTACCCGTTGGTGTCGCGTGGACGTTGCCGGGAAGCCCGATCCCGAAGCCAGTCTTCGATTCGCCGGACCACGTATTTGTAACGGTGGCGGTCTGCGATTTCCAGCCCCGCCCTCCGCATGTTTTCCCGGCGCTGTTCGTTGTTCCAGAGATCAACAACCGAAGCGGCTAAGGCGGTCGCCGTGTTCGCTGCGGGGAACGCCAGTGCCGCGCCGTTCGGGTCCAGTGCCCGGTAGGCCTCAATAGCCGGAGCTACCACCGGGAGTCCGCACGCCATGGCTTCAAGGACGGGGAGGCCGAAGCCCTCGGCTTCCGTAGAACAGTTGAGAAGAATCCGGCAGTCCCGCATCACGGCGGCCACTTCGGCGGGTTTGAGTGCCACCAGGTAGGTGTCGGATTCCTGGAGATCCTCATCGGCCCGGAAGTCCCGCGGGGCGATACGTACGATACGAAGATCGGGGATGTGACGTCGCGCCTCCCGGAGTGCCCCGAGACACTCGGGAATACCTTTTGCCGTGTTCGGCAGGTCTCCGATGACAAGAACCGTCGGCCCGCGTCGGGTATCCGTTTCCGGTGGAAAAAACACCCGATGGTCGATGGCCTGCCCGACCGTCGCGACCGGGGCCCGGCCGCCGCACAGTTCGTCTGCGTACCGGCTCAGGCGTTCCGAGACCGCCCACCGGGGCACGGGGAGCCCGTAGGCCTCATTGATGATGTCCCGATAGGGTTCAGCCTCCGGCAGTCCCCCTTCGTAGCCTTGAAAGAGATGAACCAGCCTGTGTCTCGTGGCGGGATTGTTGAACAGGGGTGGCAACTGGTTACAGGAGGTTGCGACGATAACGTCCGTATCCGTAAAGAGTTGCGAACGAAAAGTGTCGGCTTGGAGAAACGGGACGGACAGGGAAAACCATGTGGGCGGCCCGGTGCGGGCTATGATTCGCACCGTATGTCCGGCATCGTTGAGGGCCGCCGCCTGTTCGAAGACGACCTTGACGCCCCCGGCGAGGCACGCGGCTTCCAAGAGATAATCGAACTTCATGGGTAACGGTTTCCCGGCGTTATTGCCGGGCTGTGTACGCCTGTGCTAGAGTACGGCCACGGCGGGCCCCGGTTTTCGGCGGCGGGTCCGAAGCGCCGACACTATTCTACCATGTTCAGTGAGCAAAGCCAGCCGGACCACCGGTTTTTTCACCTGGATGTAATGCGTGTGGCGGCTGTCGTGGCGGTCATTGTGATTCACCTGTCGTGCAATCTTGTTACTGCAGTCAAGGATCCTCGTGCGCCCCTTTGGTGCTACGGCAATATCCTGGAGTCCTACGCACGCTGGTGCGTACCTCTGTTCGTCATGGTCAGTGGTCGGCTCTTGCTCGGACGACGGATCCCGGGGGCGCTCGGTGCTTTCTACGGGCGACGTCTCCGGCGGGTCGGGATGCCGTTTCTGTTCTGGTTCTTTTTCTATATGGCGTATGGCTCGTGGCGTCTTGACCGGGAGCTGCCGGGGGCTGCAGAGTTATTCGAACGGCTGTGGACGTTGCGGGGGACGTTTCATCTCTACTTCCTACCCCTGATTCTCGGTCTCTACGCATTCACGCCGGCGATGGGCGCCTTCCGGAAGTTCCGCCTTCGGACCCAATGGACGATCGCCCTTCTGGCTCTCGCCGTGGGATCGGCCGTGGGGGCTTGGGGTGCATGGCATGGAGAGGCATACAACCCTATTACGTCGATTCCTTACAACATCGTAACGATCGGATTGCCTTTTATCGGATATTATCTGGCCGGATACGCATCCAGGGTGTGGGAGGAGGGCCGCCGTCGCGTGAGCGGATGGCCGTGGGTTGTGTTTACAGCGGCCGGCGCGGCGACGGCGTTTGGAACATTTTTTTTGGCATCCGTTTTTGAAACAGGCGGTCGCACATTCTATTTTTACAGTTATTTAAGTCCTCCCGTCGTTGTCATGTCTCTTGCGGCATACCCCCTTGCCGTTGCTGTTTCCGAGAGGCTTGCCGGGCATGCTAGGATGGGGAAACGACTGGAGCGACTGGTGCCGGCTCTTGCGCGGGGGACCTTCGGGGTATACCTCCTGCATCCCCTTGTGATCGATCTTTTCGGGTTGATCGGGGTTCGGTGGGACACGGTGACGCCGTTTGTCGGTGTTCCGCTTCTTGTTGCTGCCGTGTTCTGGGGCAGTTACCTTGTGTCCGCCGTATTCAGGCGTATGCCGCTCCTTCGTTATTGCATATGAACCGCGGTGTGGTTGTTGAGACGAACGGGACGTTGTTGATGGACAGGGGAGGGTGATGGAGAACGGGGATCTGAGAGAACTTTCCGTTGTAGTACCGGTTTTCAACGAGGCGGCGGCGTTGCCCGAAGTTCTCAGGAACGCCGGATCGGTGTTGCAGAGTCTCGGCGTTTCCTGCGAAATAATTGTCGTGGACGACGGATCGACGGACGGGACCTGGGACAGGGTTCGGGAAACCGATATCCCGGGTGTTCTCGTACGGGGCATACGGTTTTCCCGGAATTTCGGTAAAGAATCGGCAATCTCCGCCGGTCTCCGCGCCGCCGCGGGAAAGGCCGTCGCCGTGATTGACGGTGACGGCCAGCACCCCGTCGGTCTTCTTGCGCCCATGTTTGAATCGTGGCGGTCGAACAAGGCTCTCATCGTCGAGGCGGTCAAGGAACGGCGCCAGGAAGAGTCGTTTCTTCGCCGTCTGGGAGCGAGGATGTTCTATCGGCTCTTTTCTCGATCGACGGGCCTCGATCTGACGGATTCGACGGACTATAAACTGCTTGACAGGACGGTGGTCGAGAGCTATCTTGCGTTGCCGGAGCGGGGCCGGTTTTTCCGGGGGCTTACCCGGTGGCTCGGATATGCGCGGGAAGAATTGGCGTTTTCGCCGGGTGCCCGTGTCTCCGAAGAAGCGGGCTCCCGGTGGAGCACCGGCGGGTTGTTCGACCTCGCCCGGTCGGCGCTGGTATCCTTCACGCCCTTTCCGATGCGCCTCGTGACATGGCTCGGCGTCATAACCCTTTGTGCCAGCATGCTTCTCGGTGCGCTTACGTTGTGGCAAAAGATTACGGGGCGGGCGGTTGAAGGCTTTGCGACGGTCATACTCGTCCAGTTGTGGATCGGCAGTATGCTCATGATCAGTCTCGGATTTATCGGCGAATACCTTGCCCGGGTATACGAGGAAGTCAAGGGGAGGCCTCTTTATGTGATCGCCGAACGTTACGATCAGCCTTGCAGTGGCATAAAACACGGACCCGGCGGCGTCGAAAAAATCCGCAAGACGGCATGACGGATGGGCAATGGGCTATAAGGCTATGGGCGAGGGGGGGATGAAAGGCGGGAAGACGTGTGCTTCTTCTCCCTTCCGACTTCCGCCGAAGGCGTACAAACTTCTGTCTTCTGACCTCTGACTTCTGTCCCCTGATGCGGCTTGTCCGCGTTAACTTGTCCGCGTTAAGGTAAAGAATCTTGCCCGGGCCTGGCCCACATGATCTCGGCGTGCGCCTTATCGGGGGCGATGGTCAGCAGGTCTGAATACGTCACCCACCCCTCGGGAGACGTGTACCGAATTCGGAACGGGAGGGGTTCCACGAGCTTTATCGGCACACGGCCGGTGGGGGCAATGGGTAACACATACTGATAGTATTCTTCCGTTACAATCGCGTACCGTCCTTCCCGGTATGGGCCGACACGCCAGGAGATCTCCGGTTCCTTATAACGGATTGCAACCCGAAGAGGTTTGTTCGGCCTCAGGCGTTCCAAAAGGTTTTTTCTTCGACGCTCGAGACTGTTGTCCGCGGTTAACGCCCCCGCGCCGGGATCGTATGCCGTCGCGGAAAGCCCGGTTCGAAGGTCGAGCAGAATCCGGCTGTCGAAGAGGGGCCGAGGCCCCGGGGGGTACCCGGAGATCGACTCCCGCAACCACCCGAGACCTCGGAAGAATACCGGATAGGGTGTCGGCTCCACGATGAGATCCTGCCCCTCGGCTTCCAGGACATGCCGGCCCTCCGCGACGGATTTCTCCAGCCCGGCCCGGTACTGCGGCCGCCAGACGGCCAGGTTTCCGAGGGACGGCAGGATAAGGGCAAGGAGAGATATCGCGGTCAGGACCCGGAAAATTCGGCTGCGAAAGTTATTGCGGATGATATGTTCGAGGGCCATGCCTCCAAGAACGGCTACGCCGAGGGCCGGAAGAAAGCCGTAGCGTACGGCCTTGAGATTTCCGATCGGGCCCAGGGGGGCGACGATAACAAGGCATCCCAGAACGATCAGCGCCCGTCCCCAATTCGGCGCCCCCGCGAATACGGCAACTGCCAACGCGACGATACCCGCGGCCACGACCGGTCCCTGAAGGCCGATGAGTTCGAGCGCCGTTTTCGGCAGGAAAAGCCAGGTCCGCCAGGTCGTCTCGATACCGTAGCCCCCGAAATTCCCCAGCATCCAGAGACGCCACAGGGCATAGATGACTGCCGCTGCCCCGAGGGGTGCGAGCGCCTTCATACGTCCCCGGTGGACCGGGACGGCCGCCAATACGGCGGGCAGGGGTACGTAAATCTCCTTGCAGAGGGCCGCGGCCAGATAAAACCCGACTGCAGCCCCGGCCCAGCCTCGACCGGCCCCCGGGCGTGCCCCCCTGCAGTAACAGTAGACGGCGGCCAGTGCCCACACCAGGCCTTCGACATAGTGCCGTTGCATAAGCGTGTCGATCGCTGACAGGGCCGGTCGGCTGAGGAGAAATACCGACACCGCAACCACGGCGGCCGCGCGGCCGAGCCAGAGGCGACAGAGATAGAACAGAGCGACTCCCCCCGCCCCGACGAACAGGAGTTGGTGAACATGAAATGCTGCGGGTACGGGCCCGAAGATGTCCCAATCGAGTTTGAACGAAGCAAAGGCAAGGGGTGTAAAATTCGAAGCGCCGAATTCCCGGTAGGACTCGGGGGAGAAAAAAATCGCCCCGTATCCGTGAGTAGCGACAAGTTTAAGAATGGCCGGGTCGTCGCCCGACCACCACCAGTGCCCCCCCACGGAAAGGCCCGCGACCCCGACGATGATTGCCGCGGCAACGACCCCGTCGGCACGGGTAAGCCCCCGCGGGGCGGTAACGGCCTCCCACCGCTCGTTCATGATCAGGCGGCGGAAAAAAGTCCGGGATAACGAATCGTACGGGCGGTATCCAGCCGGTCCTGCAGTTCCTTTACCCGCTCGAGAAGTCGGCGAAAGGTGTCGTCGTCGATGCCGTCCACATTGGCGCCGCTATTGCCGCCGTAATTGACGGCCGCCGACGGTTTGATCAGGCCGGAGGCTTCCGCTTTAAGGTAGAGTTCCGTATTGGGAAAAGGTATATAGACGAAACAGAGAAAGAAATCCGGCTGGATCCGTTCGTTCAGGGCGATGGTGTCTTCGATCTGTTCGGGTGTTTCCCAGGGCAGGCCGATCATGTTGAGGGACACCGTCGGGACGTCCGCGGCCCGGGCCCGGGCGAACGCCTGGACGATCTGATCGTCGGAGACCTGGCGTTTGAGGTATGTCCGGCGGTAGTGCTCGTTTCCGGATTCAATGCCCATGAAAACCAGGCGGCATCCCGCTCGGCTCAGCATCTGGAACTCATCGCCCTGCACGTTGTTGGGACGGGCAAGGACCGAGAAGGGACGGTTCGTCACATCGGGATACATGCCTGAGAACGTCTCAAGCCAGTCCCGGTCCACCGTGAAGTCTTCGTCCCAGAATTCGAACCAGGAGGGATCGTAGTGTCCGCTCAGGTACTCCAGTTCTTCCGCTACCCGTTCCACCCGGCGTCTACGGAGAAATGCCTTCGGCGGAAGACCGTAGCGTTTCATCCAGGCGTCGTTACTGCAATAGGTGCACCGGTACGGGCATCCCCGGCCCGCGACGAGCGGCGCCATTCGGGGCGGTCCCGCGGGTCCCAGGATGCTCATGGCGTTGCGCTCGAGCATATCCCGGTAGGGGAAGAGTTCCCGGTCGGGCAGGGGGTAGGTGTCCAGGTCTTCGACCGGCGGCCGCAGGGCATTACGGCGCACGGTGCCCGTTTCGTCTCGCACCCAGAGGTTGGGAATGCCGGAAAAGCGGGCGCGATCCCCGTTTTCGGCTATGGCCGTAACGAGTTCCAACAACGGTCCCTCGCCCTCGCCCACACAGCAAAAGTCCACAGATGGATCCAGGGCGACTTCCTCCGGTTCAAGGGTTGCATGCCACCCGCCGACAACGACCGGCGCTTCGGACAGTTCTTTACACAAGGCGAGAGCCTGGCGGGTGTCGGGCCAATGACACGACATGGCCGACGCCGCGATCAGCCGGGGCGATTCCCTTGTCAGGGCCTCTCTCAGGTCCGATATCATGGTGTCCCGCCCCCGGCGAATATCCAACATGCACAAGGCCGTTGTAAAACCCCGGGCCTTCATCTCAGCGGAGAGACCCGCGATACCGCTGTGGTACTCGGCCCCGTCGGTTACAAAAAGAAAGAGTATGTCGGTCATGTAGATTTCCTCTGCCTATGCGGCGTAAACCGGGAGCGGGACAGCCCGGGGTCAGGTGCAGTACCCCTCCGCCTTTGATCGAAAGCCCTCGGTTTCACTACTATATACCAAACCTTTTCGGACATGCCGTGAAGACATCAGTGATCATCGTTAATTATCATACGGATGCCCTCGCGGTGCGCGCGGCCGGGTCCGTACTGGAGCAGGGAGACGCGGAAGTCTTCGTGGTCGATAACTCGCCCGAGGTGTCTTGCTGGCATAATCTGCCCGCGGGTGTGCAACTCCTCCAGAATCAAGAAAACGAGGGCTTCGCCCGTGGCTGTAACAGGGCCTACAGGGAATGTTCCGGCGAATTCGTACTCCTCCTCAATCCCGACGCCTATCTCGCCCCCGGTGCACTCGAACGCCTCGAGGGTTTTCTTGCTTCCCATACCGATACCGCCGCGGTCGCTCCCCGCATCTACTGGGACGACGGTCGCCGTATCCTGCATCCGCCGACACAGCTTCCCGGCCCGCGGCTGTGGCGGCGCGACCGGCTTGCCGCCCTGTATCCGGTCGTACGGGATCTCCTGGCCGTCGCCTGGCGAAAACGGGCGGTACGTTATTGGAGGGCCGAGGGCTGCGTGAGGCAGGATGCCCTTTCCGGCGGAGTTGTACTCCTTCGACGTAAGGCTGTGGAGGATGTCGGCGGGCTTTTTGACGAGAGGTTTTTTCTGTACTACGAGGATTCGGATCTTTTTATGCGCCTCAATCAAGGAAACTGGAGATCCTATATGTTTGCCGGGGCCGAGGCCGTGCATTATCACGACCAGTCGAACCTCCTGTCTCCCGGCGCCTCCGGCGTTAAGGGGGAACATATGTTTCGTTCCGGACGCAGGTACGCGGAGAAACACTTCGGCCGCCGGGCCGCGGACCGCTGGGTCGGCCCTTCCACGGTCCGCCGCGGACCGGATAACGGGTTTTTGTCTCCGGAAAAGGATGCGTCCTCGGGTGAACTCGTGTTTCCCGTTCCCGGAGAGTTGGAAGATGGCTGGCTTCTCCTCGTGGGGAGAAGTCCCGAACTGATGCCGGCCGGGGGCGTATGGGGGACGGGTCTCCGGGCGTTTCTCCCCGGAGAGGTCGTGGATCGACTCACGCCGGGGGTTTATCACGCCGGTATTTTCGGGCAGGACGGCCGCCGCCGGCGCCGACCCTATTGGCGATGGACAATGCCCGAGGCGGAAATCAGAGCTTAGATGACAGATAGCGAAAACGCACGTGGACAGGTGAGCCGTTTCAGGAGTGTTGTAGCCGTGCGGATTTTTTGATTCCACCGACCCCTTTTCCGGGTTGGGAAAAAACAGTGCACAGATGGCCACGGATGGGTACTGATGGGGGAACGTCGAAGGAGTATAGTAGCCACGAATGTACACGAAGAGCCACGAAGGATAGAGAACATGGCGTCAAAGAATCAAAGGAAATCCCGCCTAAGGCGTACAAACTTCCGGCGTTCTGATTTCTGTTCCCTGATGCGGCTTGTCCGCATCAGGTTAACCTTACAGTGGCAGTGTGCCGTGCAAAGGCACGGTCTTTCAGTGGGTGAAAT
>CAYYSS010000003.1:0-28105 GCA_964474325.1 uncultured Nitrospirota bacterium | reverse complement strand
AACAGCTACTCCCCGGTCCTGCCGGCACCGCGCCAGGTATCGACTCTACTAAAATACGGGCCCGGCGACCTCAAAAAAAATCAGCAACACGGCATGAAGGGAGCAGGCGATAGGCGAGAGGCAATGGGCGATAGGGGAAAGGCCGGAGGCGGGGCGCCGGTCTCTTCCACGGTAATTCTTTTGCAACAAGGGTTAACCCGGGTTAGTTTTCGGCGGACCCGGTTGGTCGGTTTTCGTCTCCGGTAGAACGCTTTCCTTGAAGCCGCACCCCTTCTTCCCGCAGGAGATGGTCACGTTGCCCTGACGATCCCGCCGTTCCACGACAAAGGGGTAGCCGCAGGAGGGACAGGCACGGGGCAGGGGGCGGTTCCAGAGGGCGAATTTGCATTTCGGGTAATTGTTGCAGGAGTAAAAGGTCTTTCCGCTCTTTCCCCTTCGCTCCACGATCTCGCCTCCGTCTTCCGGGCACGCAACCCCCGTTCCCAGGGGTTTCGTGGTCTTGCAGTCCGGGTAGGCGGAACAGGCGAGGAATTTACCGTACCGGCCCGTTCGGAGCACCATGGGACTGGCGCAGGTCGGGCATTTTTCGTCGGTCTGCTCTATTGCGGCGGCAGTCCCCTCGCCGCTCAGGGGACGGGTATGGCGGCAGTCGGGGAAACCGGTACAGGCGAGGAAACGGCCGTGCCTTCCCCAGCGCTCCACCAAGGGTTTGCCGCACTCCTCGCAAACCTGGTCCGTGGGCCGGTCTTCGGGTTTTACCCGCGCAATCGTCGTGGCCTTCTCAAGGGCCGCCTCAAAGGGCCGGTAAAACTGATCGACCACGTCGCGCCACGACAGCCGCCCCGCCTCGACGGCGTCGAGGTTTTCTTCCATTTTCGCCGTAAAGCCGAAATCAATGAGGTCCGTAAAGTGTGCCACGAGGAGGTCGTTGACCACGACGCCGAGTTCGGTGGGCCTGAATTTCCCCTCGCTTTTTTCCACGTATTTTCTATCCTGTATGGTCGAGAGGATGGCCGCATACGTACTCGGGCGTCCGATGCCCCGTTCTTCCAGTTCCTTCACCAGCGTTGCTTCGGTAAAACGGGGCGGCGGCTGAGTAAAATGTTGCTTGGGTTCAATCCCGCGGCTCTTGATGTCTTCGCCTTCGGTCAGGGAGGGCAGGGTATCGACCGCCTCGTCGCCCGTGTCTTCGCGGCGACTCCTGTCGTCGGTTCCTTCCTGATAGACGCTCATGAACCCGGGGAATCGGACGACCGTACCCGTGGCCCGGAAGAGATAGTCCCCCCCGACGATATCGAACCCCGTCTGATCGAGGAGGGCAGGCGCCATCTGGCTCGCCACGAAACGCTTCCAGATCAGGTCGTAAAGCCGGAACTGGTCCCGATTCAGCGCACTTTTCAAAGACGCGGGCGTACGTAAAACGGTTGTGGGCCGTATAGCCTCGTGGCCTTCCTGGGCTCCTTTTTTGCTTCGATAGACGGGTGGCTTTTTAGGGACGTAGTCCGCGCCGAATTCCTTTTTCACGAATCCCCGGGCCTCCGTCCGGGCCTCGTTTGCCACACGGACGGAGTCGGTACGCATATAGGTAATAAGGCCGACGGAGCCCTCGTTGCCCAATTCGATTCCCTCATAAAGGTTCTGGGCGAGGCGCATGGTCTTTTTCGCTGGAAACCCCAGCTTTCGAAAGGCCTCCTGCTGGAGTTTGCTCGTGATAAAGGGGGGCACCGGGTTTCTTTTCCGCTCCTTCCGCTCGATACGCTGGAGCCTGAACGCGGCGCCGTCCAGGTCGGCCATGATCCGCCTGACCTCTTCCTCGTTGGCGATCTTGACCTTCTTGCCTTTGTATTTGGAAAGTTTCGCGGTAAAGGCGGGGAGCGCCGAACCCTCGAACCGTCCCGTCACGGTCCAGTATTCTTCCGGGACGAAGGCCTCGATCTCCCGTTCCCGGTCCACGACGAGTTTTACGGCGACGGATTGAACCCTGCCCGCAGACAGCCCTCGGCGCACCTTGCGCCACAGGAGGGGGCTCAAGCGGTATCCCACCAGGCGGTCCAGGATCCGTCGGGCCTGCTGGGCCTCCACGAGATCCATGTTGATGCGGGTCGGATGTTCCATTGCGTCCAGGACCGCGCGTTTCGTGATTTCGTTGAACGTGACCCGGTAGATACGGTCCCGTGCCTTTCCCCCAATGGCTTCGCTGACGTGCCAGGCAATCGCCTCGCCCTCGCGGTCCGGGTCCGGACAGAGGTAGATGGCGTCGGCTTTTTTCGCCTGGGTTTTCAGTTCCTTGAGGATTTTCTCCTTGCCTTCGATGACGACGTATTCCGGGACGAAGCCGTTGTCCACGTCGATCCCCATCTTCTTGCTGGGGAGATCGCGCACGTGTCCCACCGATGCCTTGACGACAAAGTCGGAACCGAGGAATTTATTGATGGTCTTCGCCTTAGCGGGAGACTCGACGATAACCAGAGACTTCATTGCGACCTAATGCCAGGTAAGACCGGCCTCCTCAAGGATTGATTCCGGCCACAGAAGGCCGAGTTCGCTTACCACCGCCATATCAACAAGCATATTCATAAGGTATTGAGAAACATAGGCGGATTCGGCGCTGTACTGCAGAACAAGTTCCTCCGGCAGGCGGATCTGTCCATTGTCTGCGTCGAGCAACGGCAGGCGGAACGTACCCCGCAACTTCCCCGTCAACTCCCGCACATCCGCCGTGGACTGCTCATCTCTATCGGAAAAAACCTTTGCCAAGGTGTTGGCCTCCATTATCCCAACTCAATAATCCCGTCGAAAACGATCCGGGCCACGCCTACTCTAACACAAACCTACTGCCCGGCAACTGCCGGGCCACGCCTTTGAGTTCCAGGCCCAAAAGACCCTCGAGTACCTTAGGGGCCGGAAGCTTCAGCGCATTCTGTATGAAATCCACGTGCTGCGGTTCCCGGTCAAGGCACGACAGAAGTGCCGTCTCAAGGGGGGAGAGGTCGTCGCGCGGAACGGGGTCGGGATCTCTGACTCCATCCAAAAAGCCGTCGAGCACACCCGCGAGTTCCTCGATAACTTCCTCGGCCCGTTCCACGAGCACGGCCCCGGCCCGAATCAACTGGTGGGTGCCCTGAGCCGTGGGTGTGCCGACCTTGCCTGGAACGGCAAAGACCTCGCGGCCCTGATCCAGGGCCGCCCGGGCGGTAATCAGGGATCCGCTTCCCACCGCGGCCTCCACCACGATTACGCCCAGGGACATCCCGCTTATGATCCGGTTTCTCCGCGGGAAATGCCCCCGTTCAGGTTTCGTTCCCAGGGGGAATTCCGTAACGACGGCGCCGTGTCGGGCAATTCGCTCAAAAAGGGGTCGATTACCCGCGGGGTAAGGTACGTCGATACCCGATCCCAGTACCGCGACAGTGCGTCCGCCCGCCCTCAAGGCGCCGCCGTGGGCCGAGGCGTCGATTCCCCGGGCCCCGCCGCTCACCACGGTGATACCCCGCTTCGCGAGGCCGCCTGCAATCACCGCCGCCATGCGCCTGCCGTATTCGCTTGCCTCCCGGGAGCCGACCATTGCCACGGCGTACTTATCGGCCGGCTTGAGGTCGCCCTTTACCACGAGATACGGCGGGGGGTCGGGAATTTCGCTGAGGTGCGCGGGGTACCGGGGATCGGACAGGGCGATGATTTCGCCGCCGGCCTCCCGGGTGCCCCATATCTCCCGGTCTATCTCTTCCCAGGTGCGGGGATCCCTCAGATAGGCGGCCATGGCCCGGGCCGTCTCCTGCCCGATACCCTCTACTTCCCCGAGTTGCCGTTCCGTGGCGCCGACGATTCCGCCGGGCGTTACGAAACGCCGCAGCAGGCGCCGCAGCAGTACGCCGCCCACCGCCGGGACGCGCCCGAGGGCGACCCAGGCACGCAGGTCATCGGTCAAGGAGCCGGCGCATCCTCAAACGCAGGGCGTTGATGCGGATAAACCCCTCTGCGTCTTTCTGGTCGTAGTCGTGTTCGCCTTCAAACGAGGCGAGCCTGGCACTGTAAAGGGATCGAGGGGCTTTTCTCCCGACGACCGTGCAATTGCCTTTGTAGAGCTTGAGCCGGACCGTGCCGGTAACGCCTTTCTGTGACTCGTCGATCATGGCCTGAAGGGCCTCCCGTTCCGGTGCAAACCAGAAACCGTAATACACCATCTCGGCGTAACGGGGAATGAGACCGTCTCTCAGGTGGGTGACCTCCCGGTCCATGGTCACCGACTCCATGGCCCGGTGGGCGATACGGAGCAGGGTCCCGCCCGGGGTTTCGTACACCCCGCGGGACTTCATGCCCACGAAGCGGTTTTCCACGATGTCGATCCTGCCGATACCGTTTCCGCCCGCCAGATCGTTACACCGGGCAAGCAGGGTATGGGGTTTCAGGCGCCGTCCGTTGAGACTCACGGGATTTCCGTCCTTGAAGCCCACGTCCACATACGTGGCTTTGTTCGGTGCCTTTTCCGGCGGTACCATCATCGTGTACATATCGCCCGGGGGTTCGGTCCAGGGATCCTCCAGCACGCCCCCCTCGTAGCTGATGTGCAGGAGGTTGCGGTCCATGCTGTAGGGTTTCGCTTTCGTCACCGGGACAGGGATCCCATGGCGTTTCGCGTAGTCGATAAGGGTCTCCCGGCCCGAGAGGTCCCACTCCCGCCACGGGGCGATAACCTTTATATGGGGGTCCAGGGCGTAATAGCCCAGCTCGAACCGAACCTGGTCGTTGCCTTTGCCCGTGGCCCCGTGGGATACGGCCGTGGCCCCCTCCTTGTGGGCGATCTCGACCTGGTGCTTTGCGATAAGGGGCCGGGCGATGGAGGTGCCGAGAAGATAGGTATCCTCGTAGATAGCGCCCGCCCGGATGATGGGGAATACGAAATCCCGCACGAATTCCTCCCGGAGATCGCGTATGTAGACCTTTGACGCACCCGTAGCGAGGGCCTTTTTCCGAACGGGTTTCAGTTCGTCTCCCTGCCCGAGATCCGCACAGAACGCGATTACGTCGCAGTCGTAGGTTTCGATCAGCCACTTGATGATCACCGAGGTGTCGAGTCCGCCGGAATAAGCGAGTACGACCTTCTGCCGGCTCGCGCCGTTCTTTTTTTGCTCTGTCATTGTTGTGGGCCTCCCTGAACAGGTGGTCACGATAGCACAGCGGATTTTGGGTTTGCAACCGCGCGGCGGCCGCCGCGCGGCCGCCAACCTATGGTATAACCATAAGTACTATGGACGGAAGCGTCGTATCAGTGAATACCAGTCCGAAGAAAGGCATGCGGAAAAAGCCGGTGGCCGAAGTGACGATTCGGGAGAATTTCGGGATCGAAGGGGATGCCCACGCCTCGGACAAGTGGCACCGGCAGGTGAGTCTGCTTGCCGAAGAAAGCATCAGGAAGATGCGGGAAAAGGGTCTCGACGTAACTCCCGGAGACTTTGCGGAGAACATAACGACCCGCGGCATCGACCTGCCCGCCCTGCCCCTCGGGACTCTGCTCAGGATTGGGGCCGCGCTGGTGGGTGAAGTAAGCCAGATCGGGAAGAAATGCCATACCCGTTGTGAGATCTACCGCCAGGCCGGCGACTGCGTCATGCCGAAGGAAGGGATCTTCATACGCGTCCTCAAGGGAGGGAGGGTGAAACCCGGAGATTCCATTTCCCTTGAGCTGCCCGGGCCGGACGCGGACGGTTGACCGCATGAAACCGGAGCCTTCGTCCGTTCCATGAACATCGCCGTTATCACCCTGAGTGACAAGGGCTCTGCCGGCAAACGCGTCGACGAAAGCGGCCGCCTCCTTCGGGAACTGCTCGAACCCCTCGGGAATGTTTCCGAACAGCATATTCTGCCGGACGAACGGGCCCCGCTCGAAGCCCTGCTCATCCGCCTGAGCGACGAGGTCCGGATGGATCTCATCTGCACGACCGGCGGCACCGGGCTTTCCCCCCGGGACGTGACTCCCGAGGCGACCCGCGCCGTGCTCGACCGGGAAATCCCCGGGATGGCGGAGGCCATGCGGGCCGAAAGCCTCAAAAAGACCCCCCACGCCATGCTTTCCCGGGGCATAGCGGGCGTGCGGGGCCGGACCCTGATTATTAATCTCCCGGGAAGCCCGAAGGCCGTTCGGGAAAACCTCGAAGTGCTTCTGCCCGCCATCCCCCACGCCGTAAAAAAGATCCAGGGCGACCCCGCCGACTGCGGCCGGGCATAACGCCGGTTCGGTATGCCACACAGCTAACCCGGATTTCTCGTAGTCCTTCTCCTGCGGAACCGGAAAGCCTCAAGGCTCCTGCGTTGCGCTCCGCATAGTCACGGCCCTTTCCGCCCCCCCCCTCGCTACGAACCACCATGAGAAGTCCGGGCTAATTTCCGCTGGAGAAAAATTATTATTGACTTTATATATCACATTGATATATAAAAGGCCGTTATGAATATTCGGAATACGATTCTCGGGCTTCTCATGTACGGGCCGCAGACGGGATATGATCTCAAGCAGGCCTTCGATTCTTCCCTTGGATTTTTCGCCGGCGCATCCTTTGGATCCATCTATCCCATTCTCCGCCGATGCCGCCAGGACGGGCTGGTTAAGATGGAGCAGGAGATCCAGGACGGCAAGCCCAACCGGAAGATTTATTCGCTGACCGACCAGGGGCGCGAGCAGTTCCTGCGGGCCGCCGGGGAGACCCTGGCCATGTCCCCCTATCGGAACGAGTTTCTGGTCCGCCTTTTTTTCTTCGATTTCATCGACCCGAGCAGGCGTGCCGGCGTACTTGACGAATACATGGCGTATCTGGCCGATACAACAGCGGCACTCAAGGAACTCAAGGCCCGGGTCGACGAACGGGCGGACTCTTTCCAGGCGGCCTGCTACGCCTTCGGTCTCCGGTACGTGGAAGATCTGGAGAAAAACGTCAAGCAGTTGAGGAAGGAACTTGCGGATGCGGGTTTTAAAAACGATAAACCGTGTTGCCTTTTCCCCTCGTCCCGGCGCGGAGAGGCGGCAACCGGCACAACCGTCGCGAAAAAAGGTGCCCGATGAACGATACCGATCGTACAACTGACAAGCCCCCGCCGCTGGGGCGGCGCATCTGGGCCTCCCTCCCGGGCCTGTTCCTCGTTCTCCTGGTCGTTGTCATTGTGGCCCTCGGCGGACGCATCCGGGGGGAAAACGCCCGGCTTGAGGCAGAAAAGCAAAACGCCCTTGCCAAAGACCAGCCGCCGGTCAACGTCGTGGTCCAGGAAATCGTTCCGGAGGTTCTGCGGGACCGCCTGAACCTCCCGGGGGAGCTTGAGCCCTGGATACGGCTGAAGGTTCTCGCAGAAGTCCGGGCTACCGTGGTGGAACTCCCGGTCCGCGAGGGCGATACGGTGAAAAAAGGTGATGTGCTTGTCCGCCTCGACCCCCGTGATTACGAGATTGCCGTAAAATCAGCCCGGGCGGCCCACGCCCTGGCCCGGGCGGATCTCACCCGTGCCCGGGACCTCTTTGCAAGAGAACTGATCCCGAGGGCCCAACTTGATCAGGCCGAAACGACCCTCTCGACCCGGGAGGCCGCGCTCGAAAACGCGGAACTCCAGCTCGAACGGACGACGATACGGGCGGCGGTAGGCGGGGTCGTAAACCGTCTCGACGTGGAAGAGGGGAGTCTTCTCAGCATCGGCGATCCTGTTGCCGAAATCCTCCAGATCGATCGCCTCAAGGCGGTTGTCGGGATTCCCGAATCCGACCTGAACGATCTCCGGGCGATACGTACGGTTTCCTTTACCGTCCAGGCCCTGGACGACCGTACGTTTACCGGTACGAAGCATTTTCTCGCGAGCGCGCCGGATTCGATAGCCCGGCTCTACCGGCTGGAACTGGCGGTGGAAAACACCGGGGGCGAACTCATGCCGGGGATGTTCATCCGTGCCGACGTGGTCAAGCGGGAGGCGCCGGAGGCGATTGCCGTGCCTCTTTACGCGGTTATCTCGCGGGGAGCGGACCGTTTTGTCTACGTAGTAAACGACGACCGCGCCCATCGCCGGCCCGTGAGTCTGGGAATTCTCGAAGGCTGGAAGATCCAGATCACCTCGGGGCTGTCACCGGGTGACAGGGTCATCGTGGTCGGGCACAGGGCGGTGGAAGAAGGGCAGGTCGTACAGGTCCGGCGCACGGTGACCCGCCCGGAAGACGTCGTGAACTAGGGCCGGGCGGTCTTTATGATTGTCTCCGATACTGCGGTAAAGAAACGGGTGAGCGTTGCCGTACTCGCCCTGATCATCTTCGTTTTCGGGGTGTATTCCTATCGCGTGCTTCCCCGGGAAAACGAACCGGATATTACGATCCCCAACGTCTTTGTCTCGACGAGTTACCGGGGCGTCTCATCCGAGGATATCGAGACCTCGGTAACGATTGAAATAGAAAAAAAGCTCAAAGGCCTCGAGGGCGTCAAAAAGATCCATTCGGTGAGTTCCGAAGGGCTTTCTTCGATTAATATCGAGTTCGTCACCGGCACGGATATCGACAAGGCGGTGGAAGACGTCCGCAACAAGGTAGACGAAGCGAAAAACGAGTTGCCGTCGGACCTGGAGGACGACCCGGTGGTCTTCGAGGTGAACTTTTCCGAACTCCCCATCGTCGTCTTTTCCCTGAGCGGGACCTGCGGGCTCCCCTGCCTGAAAGATCTGGCGGAGGACCTGAAAGACGATATCGAAGGCATAACGGGGGTTCTGGAAGTCGACCTTACCGGGGGGCTCGAGCGGGAGATACGGGTTGAGGTGATTCCCGAGAAACTCGCGTACTACGGTATTCCGATTACGGCGTTTCAGCGTGTGGTCTACGGAGAAAACAAGAATACCTCCGGCGGTACTATCCGGCTTGGTGACGGAAGGTTCCAGTTAAGGGTGCCGGGCGAGTTTCAGAGTCCCGACGAGATCTACGGCCTCGTTATGGGGACCCATCAGGGCCAGCCGGTGTATCTCAAGGACCTGGCCCGTGTGGTGGACGGCTTTAAGGACGAGACGAGCCGCTCCCGCCTGAACGGCAGGGACGCCGTCAACCTGGCGGTGAAAAAACGAAGCGGCGAAAACATCATCGCCATTACCGATCAGGTGGACGAGATCATCGCCCGCCACCGGGCGACCTGGCCCAAGGGTACCGAGATCACCAAGGTCATGGACAAGGCCAAGGATATCCGGTTTATGGTTGCGGATCTGGAAAACAACATTCTCTCCGGACTCCTTCTCGTGGTCTGCGTGATATTCTTTGCCCTCGGGTTCCGGAACGCGGTCCTCGTGAGTCTCGCGATACCGTTTTCCATGCTCTTGTCCTTCATCGTACTCAATGCGCTCGGGATAACGCTTAACATGGTGGTTCTTTTCAGCCTGTCCCTGGCCCTTGGTATGCTCGTCGATAACGCCATCGTCATCATCGAGAACGTCTATCGTTACATGGAACAGGGGGTCCCCCGGGTCGACGCCGCCATGCGGGCGACCTCCGAGGTCGCCTATCCGGTCATCGGATCCACCCTGACGACCCTGGGGGCGTTTTTCCCGATGATCTTCTGGCCCGGTATCATGGGCGAGTTCATGAAATACCTGCCCATTACCCTCATCGTGACCCTCTCGTCGAGCCTCTTCGTGGCCATGGTGATCAACCCGGCCCTTGCGGCGTTTTTTATGAAGACGAAGTCCAACAGCGGCAGCGGCCATGCCGGGATGAGCGCCGAGGACGTGGCCAGGGCGGGGGAACGGCCCGTGGATACCGGGAGCCCCGCCTTACAGCTCTATACCCGGATCATCAGGAGCGCCCTTCGCCATCGTCTGGTCGTTGTGGCCGCGTCGTTCGGCCTCCTTGTCCTGCTGGTGGAGATCTGGCTCCTTGCGGTGGGCCTTGAGAAACCCGTGGAATTTTTTCCCGACATCGATCCGAAGGCCATGTATGTAAATGTTGACATCCCCGAGGGGGCCGACATTGATTATATCGACCGGATCATGAAGAACATCGAGCTGGCCGTTACCGGAACCGCGTCCGGCGACTACGGCGAGGCCTATGAGCCCAAACGGCACAAGGGGAGAAACGGCGGGGAATTTACGGGACCAAGCGATCTGCCGAATATTACCGAGGTCTATTCCAAGGCAATCGTCACGACCGGCGGGGGACTCGCTTTCGATCCCAACGCGCCGAACCACGTGGGAATACGGTTTCTCGACCTTGAATACCGGCCCCGCCCGTCCACGGAGACCCTGGAGGAAATCCGTAGCAGGGTGGCGGCAATCCCCGGGGGCCAGATAACGGTCGCCGCCCAGGAGGAAGGCCCGCCCACGGGTGCGCCCATCAATATCGAGATCTCCGGCGACGATTTCCATGTGCTGGGGGCGCTCGCGCAAAAGGTGAAGGACGTCCTCCAGAAAATCCCCCACGTGGAAGATGTGCGGGACGATTATGTGGAGGGGAAGCCGTCCGTCCGGGTCCGGGTTGACCGGCAGAAAGCCGCGCTCTACGGTCTGAGTACCGATGCAATCGGTTTCGCCCTGAAGACCGGTTATAACGGCCTCGATGTCTCCACGTACCGGGAAGGGGACGAGGACTACGACATTACGGTACAACTTGCCGAGGCGGACCGCCGGGTTACGGACGTCCTGCGCGAACTCATGATCCCAACGCCCACGGGGGGCCTTATCCCCCTTTCCACCCTCGCGAAGATAGACTACGAGGGGAGTATCGGCGATATCGTCCGTATAAACCACGCCCGCACCGTTACCGTAAAGGCCAGCGTGGACGAGGAGAAGGTCCCCGGCCCGGTGGCCAGGGCCGAAGCCGAGAAACTGCTCGCGGAGTTTCCCCTGCCCCCGGGGTATAAGGTCGCATTTACCGGGGAATTTGAATTTCAGCAGGAGTCCGAGGCGTTCCTGTCGAAGGCCTTTCTCATCGCCCTTTTTCTCATTTTCCTCATCCTGGTAAGCCAGTTCAATTCCGTGAGCCAGCCCTTTATCATCATGACCGCGGTGATTCTCTCCATGGGGGGGGCGTTCCTGGGGCTCACCGCACTTAATCTCTCGTTTGGAATCATCATGACGGGCGTGGGTGTCATCTCGCTTGCGGGTGTAGTTGTCAACAACGCCATCGTTCTTATCGACTATACGAACAAACTCCGGGAGCGGGGGATGGATCTCGACGCCGCCGTCGTTGCCGCAGGCGCAACGCGCCTCCGGCCGGTTCTGCTGACAGCCATTACGACGATCCTCGGTCTTCTCCCCATGGTAACGGGAGTCTCCTACGATTTCCATAAATGGGCGATCTCCTGGGTAAGCGAATCGAGCCAGTGGTGGCAGTCCATGGCCATTGTCGTGATATTCGGCCTCATGGTGGCCACGTTCCTTACCCTCGTTGTGGTCCCCGCCATGTATTCACTGTTTGCGTCCGGCGGTTCGCGGGCGGCCCAGGCGGTCCGCTGGCTCGGCCGTGTATACTGGTTGCCGTACGAACGGTTCGCCGGCACGCCCGTCGACGATCGGGGAGGTGAGCAATAGTGGTCAATGTCCGACAACACCTGTGGTTCCATTGCGCCGTAGTCGCCATCGCGCTCTGCATGCCATGGACGGCGTCCGGTGCGGATACCGCGGCTGTCCGGCTCAGCGTCACGGAAGCGGTTTCGCTGGCCCTCGAGCGCAATCTGGGGCTCCGGCTTGAACGACTCGGGCTTACATCCGCCGTGGCCGACGTTACCTCCGCCGAGGGGGTTTTCGACACGACGCTGGGTGTGGAGATCTCCTTGAGCGACAGCGAGTTCGAGTCCAGCACCCAGCTCCTCGGTTCCGGTACCATCGAGGAGAAACGGTACGACTGGGCGGCCTCCGCGACGAGGCTCTATCCCACGGGTACCCTTCTCGAAATATCGTGGGAAAACGAGCGTTTCGATACGAATACGCCTTTTGCTTCGCTCAATCCGAGCTATACCTCCGGTATCGGGCTTCAGGTAACCCAGCCTCTGCTGGAGGGCAGGGGGAGTGCCGTCCAGACCGCCGAGCGGGAGGCTGCGCGACGGGAGGCCGAGGCGGTTCGGGAAGGGGTGGATGACACGATCGCCGCGCTCGTTGCCGACGTCAAAAAGGCCTATTGGGAACTCGTCTTTTCCCGGAAGAATCTGGAGGTGCTCAAACTTTCGCTTACGCTTGCCGAGACCCTGCGGGACGAAACCCGGGAAAAAATCAATGCCGGGGTTCTGGCGCCCGTTGAGATCTACCAGACCGAGGCCGAAGTGGCCCGCCGGGAAGAACTGCTTCTCGCGGGCGAACGGATCGCCGGAAACGCCGAAGACGCCCTGAAGCTCCTTATTAACACGGATGACTGGAACGTGTCCGTGGAGACGACCGATAAACCGGATCTCGCCTACGAACCGGTCTCCTTCGAGGCCGTCCTGGAACGTGCCCTCAGTCAGCGGCCGGATATCCGGGCCGCCGACCGGCGGGCGGAAGGAGCGAAAATACTTCAGGCTGCCGCCAAGAACACCCTCCTGCCGACCCTTGCGGTAACGGGCGGGGTTGGAGCGAGCGGCCTTGGCGGCACGTACGGGGATGCCCTGGGTGATTTCACAGGGGAGACGTTCTACTCCTGGAATGTCGGGCTTTCCCTTGAATTGCCCCTTGAAAACCGGGCGGCCCGGGGTGCTTTTCATCGGGCCCGGGCGGAAGCGGAAAGCGCGGATATTGCGGCGGCTCTCCTGCGTCAGGAAGTCACGCGGGCCGTACGGGACGCGGTACGGGGCGTAAATGTCGCGGCCAAGACCGTTTCCGCAACGAAGAAATCCAGTCTGGCCTTCCGCAAAAGGCTCGAGGCGGAACAGTCCAAGTTTCAGGTGGGCCTTTCAACAGCCAACGATGTCCTTGAGGCCCAGGAGGCCTACGCCCGCGCCTTGAGTGCGGAACACCGGGCGGGTATCGATTATGCCCGGGCCCGTGCCGACCTGGACCGGGTTCAGGGCATAATTACCGTAACACCCAGCCCCTAGCCCAAAGTTCCTTGCCCGACGTTCGGGATTCGGGACTTCGGACCTTGGACTCAAGACTCCGTTTACAGACATATCCAGCGGGCACTTCCCCGGCAGTCCGGGGTGTCGTCGTTTGCCGCAAATTTCTTTCGCGGAATTACGAACGGCTCCTTCTTCTGTTTTACAACGTCGGTTTCCGGCTGGACCGTGTCTTCATCCGTCCCGAAATCTTCCGGTGTCAGCATCCGTCCGCCGAAAAAATCTTCCGTCCCTAACCTTTTTTCGCGTACCATGACAGAACCTCCTCTAGGGAAAGTTTCCCTGGTGTATTTCCCGGCTCCGAGTCGTGTCATTCGGTTGTTCATGCTTTCATTGTGAAGGTGCCATTTGGGGACGTAAAGGTAATTTTCCCCTCCCCGGAGGACGTTCACCGCCTCAAGTCGTCGTCCCTCCGGGCCGATAGAAGACGAGTAGTTCGGTCTTCTCACAGCGTCTCGTCGTGAGGGGCCGGAAAGAAGCGTGGTTACGGCGCGCGCAGATTCGGACGCCCCGGCGTACTTGACGGTATGTCGAGCACCCGAATCAAGCGCAATGCACCAGACATGGGGCTTCCCAGTTCCGCAGGCCCGCCTTTGGCGGGATGAGAAGGCCGGGGTAGAGGTGCGACGTGTCAAGACGAAGGGAAAACCGAGCCCGGCGTCCGCCGGGCAGGCCGGAGTATGGCAACGGATATTAAGCTCTCCGCCGGGGACGGCTCCCTGGAGCGTGCGTTACGGGGAATCGGTGCGGACCTGACCTGTCTCGCCGGGGTCTTCGAGGCCATGGTCGATGGAGTAAGTATCGTCGACCGGGACTTTCGGATCGTCTACCAGAACGAGGCCCACCGGGGCCTCGTCGGTACGGCTCTGGGACGGCGTTGTTTCGAGTCCCACGGGGGGGGGCCGTCGCCGTGTCCCGATTGCCCGGCGGCCGAAACGTTTTTTGACGGCGGTGTTCATACGATTGAACGGGTCTATCACAACAACGGGCGCCGCCCGGAACTGGAGATAACCTCGTCACCGCTTTTAGGTCGGGATGGGGCTATTGCTGCGTGCGTCACCGTGGTGCGGGACATCACGCGCCGAAAACGGGCGGAGAATACGGTCCGACTTATAGCGGAGGGAACGACCCGGGAAACCGGCGAGCGGTTTTTTGCGTCTCTCGTAGCTCATCTCTCGAAAAGTCTGGGCTTCCGGTACGTCCTTGTCGGCGAGGCCGACGCCGAGGGGAAATACGTCTCCACCCGGGCGGTCTGGTTCGGGGGCAGGCTGGCCGAGAATTTCGAGTATTCCCTTCGGGGAACCCCGTGCCAGAACGTATTGTCTTCCCATGAGTTCTGCATTTACCCCGAGAGCGTTCAGACACTTTTTCCTCAAGACACGGATCTGGTTGAAATGCAGGCGGAATCCTACGTGGGGATTCCCCTCTTTTCCCGAGCGGGGCAACTCCTCGGACTCCTCGCCCTTCTTGACGTCACGCCCCGGCATCTCGGCGAGACCGAGAAGGCCGTGCTCAGGATCTTCGCCGACCGGGCGGGCGCCGAGATGGAACGCACTCTCAGCGAACGGGAGAAGCGTGCGCTCGAGGCCCAATTCCTCCAGGCCCAGAAAATGGAATCCGTGGGGCGTCTCGCCGGCGGAATCGCCCACGACTTCAACAACATCCTCTCGGCGATCCTCGGCTACAGCGAACTTGCGCTGACCAAGCTCCCGGGCGACAGCAGGATACGCAATTATCTCCAGATTATCCTGGATTCCGGCGACAAGGCGGCAAACCTCACCCGCCAGCTTCTTGCGTTCAGCAGGAAACAGGTCCTGGAGATGAAAGTCGTAAACCTCAACAACCTTATCGACAATATGGGCAAGATGCTCGCCCGGCTGATCGGCGAGGACATTGAGCTGGAACTGAGGACCGAGCAGACCACCCGGAACGTCCTGGCCGACCCGAGCCAGATAGAGCAGGTGGTCATGAACCTGGCGGTAAACGCCCGTGACGCGATGCCGTCAGGGGGGCGGCTTGTACTGGAGTCTTCCGACGTCGAACTGGACGACGACTATGCCCGTGCCCATAAGGGATCGAAGCCCGGTTCCTACGTCGCGCTGTCCGTGACGGATTCCGGCACGGGTATGGACGAAGACACCCTGGGCAAGGTTTTCGAACCGTTTTACACGACCAAGAGCGAGGGTAAGGGCACGGGTCTCGGGTTGGCGACCGTCTACGGAATCGTCAAACAGCATAACGGATATATCTGGGTCTACAGCGAAGTCGGCCGGGGAACGGTATTCAAGATCTATCTGCCGGTCTCGTCCGCCGAGCCGGAAGACGGACAGGCGAACCCCCTGCCGGCGCTCCAGGGCAGGGGCGAGACGATTCTCGTGGTGGACGATGACAATATTATTCGTAACCTCGTCGTAGACGCGATTGCGCCGCTTGGGTATAAAATCATCGAGGCCGCTTCGGGGGAGGACGCCCTTCGCATGAGCGATTTGTTTCACGGCACGGTGGACCTGGTTCTCACGGACGTGGTGATGTCCGGTATTAACGGGCCGACCCTGGTGGATGCCCTGCGAAAACGACGCCCCGAGATCAAAGTTGTCTTTATGTCCGGTTATCCCGATGCGGCAATGCCCGACGTGAAGACCTCGGGCCATGCGCGTACCCTCTATATACAGAAACCCCTCACACCCTGCAGAATCGCCGCTGTACTGCGTCAGGCCCTGGGGCCGGGTTGAGCCCGGGGGGCTTCTTTCTGCTGCGGAACCGGAAGGCCGCAAAGCTTCATCTCGAGCGTCGGGACGGGGGCGGAAGACCCGTCTCCGGCCTCCGCCTTGAATCCCCATATACGGATAAGCTATAGTGAATACCCAACTGACCCGTTACGGGTTCTGTATTTCGATCACAGATGCGGTTTCCCGGGAGGGGGAATCGCACCTTTTATATGGGAGGAAGACCATGAGCGAAATGGTTGAGATTCGATGGCATGGACGAGGCGGACAGGGTACCGTAACCGCGGCCAAGGTCCTGGCGGATGCCTGTCTGAGCGGCGACAAGAACGTCCAGGCCTTTCCCGAGTACGGTCCCGAACGGGCGGGCGCCCCGGTGAAGGCTTATAACCGGATCAGTGAACGGGAACTGAGGATGCATTGTCCCGTATCCCACCCGAATATCGTTGCCGTGGTGGACGTCACCCTGCTTGACACGATTGACGTAACCGAGGGCGCGACGGACACAGCGACGTACTTGATTAACACGACGAAAGACCCGAGCGAAGTCCGAAAGAGACTCGGGGTCGGTTCCGGGGCAAAGGTATTCACCGTAAATGCGTCGGGGATCGCGACCGAGTGTTTCGGCCGTCCCCTTCCGAATTCGACCATGCTCGGGGCCCTCTCCAAGGCTACGGGGATAGTGCCTCTGGAAACGGTCATGGAGGACGTGCGGGCGAGTTTCGGTAAGAAATTCGCCCAAAAGATTATCGACGGGAACGTAGAAGCCACCCGTCGGGGTTTTGAGGAGGTCAAAGAGGGATGAAACTGAAAGGCTGGAAAGAACTTGACCCCGGGTCGGTGATTCTTGACGCGGGTAACGCCGATACTTACAACACCGGCTCCTGGCGTTCAATGAAACCCCGGTGGATCGAAGAAAACTGTATCCAGTGCATGTTCTGCTGGGTCTACTGCCCGGATTCGTCCATTACGACCACCGAGGAAGGTAAACGCGGACCGTTCGATTATGACCATTGCAAGGGATGCGGCGTCTGTGCCCACGAATGCCCGGGCAAGAAGGGGCAGAAGGCCATTGTGATGGAAGAGGAGGGTAAATAGCTATGGGAGATTACGTTGCCGTAACCGGTAATCAGGCCGTGGCCGAGGCCATGCGCCAGATCAACCCCGACGTATGCGCGGCCTACCCCATCACCCCGTCAACCGAAGTGATGCAGAGGTTTGCGTCTTTTGTCTCAAACGGGAAGGTTAAAACCGAGCTCGTTACCGTCGAATCGGAACACAGCGCGATGAGCGCCTGTATCGGGGCGTCCGCCGCCGGCGGCCGGGTCATGACCGCGACGAGTTCCCAGGGCATGGCCCTCATGTGGGAAATGCTCCATATCGCGTCCGGAATGCGGTTTCCGATCGTCATGCCCCTGGTGAACCGGGCCCTCTCCGCGCCGCTCAATATCCACGGCGATCACTCCGACGGCATGGGCGCCCGGGACTGCGGCTGGATCCAGCTTTTTTCGGAAAACGCCCAGGAGGCCTACGACAACACCGTGATGGCCCCCCGGATTGCCGAACATCCGGACGTGCGTCTGCCCACGATGGTCTGCATGGACGGGTTTATCATCAGCCATTCGATCGAGCGGATGGAGTATCTCGACGACAAAGACGTAAGTGATTTTATCGGGGAGTATCTGAACGTCAACCCTCTTCTCGATATCGATAATCCCAAATCCTTCGGTCCCCTCGTACTTCCCGACTACTACCACGAGTTCAAACGGGGGCAACACGAGGTGATGACCAAGGTCGCGGACGTGGTCAAAGAAGTATCGGCCGATTTTGCCAAGAGGTTCGGTCGGGCGTACGACCTTTTTGAAGCCTACCGCCTCGACGATGCGGATCTTGGACTCGTAATCCTTAACTCGGCCGCGGGAACCGCGAAGGACGTGGTCGACGAGTACCGCGACAAGGGTATCAAGGTCGGACTGCTGAAACCCCGGCTGTTCCGGCCGTTCCCCTACGGCGAGGTGGCGGAGGCCTTTGGAAACTGCACGGCAATTTCGGTTCTCGACCGGGCCGATTCCTACGGCGGTTTCGGGCCCATGTACATGGAAATCGCCTCGGCGCTCATGAGCGCGGGGAAAGCCCCCCTGCTCACCAATAAGATCTATGGGCTCGGCGGCAGGGATTTCATGCCCGAACAATGCGAACAGGTGATCGAAGAGTTGGTGGGCGTCGCGGAGTCGGGTGCCGTGAAGATCCACAAGGAATACATCGGAGTGAGGGAATAGTTATGGCTACACCACTGAAACTCAGAGAGCTTGCGAAGAAAGAAGAACTCCTTACCGGCGGGCACCGGCTCTGTTCGGGATGCGGCGCACCGATCGTCGTTCGTCAGGTACTTGCGGCGGCGGAGGTGCCCCTGGTCGCCGCCAATGCCACCGGGTGCCTGGAGGTGTCCACGACCATCTTTCCCTACACGGCATGGCGTATTCCCTGGATGCACACGGCCTTTGAAAACGCCGCCGCCACCATCTCCGGCGTGGAGGCCATGTACAAGTCCCTCAAACGCCAGGGCAAGATCAAGGACAAGATTAAATTCATCGCCTTCGGCGGTGACGGAGGAACGTACGATATCGGATTTCAGAGTCTTTCGGGGGCCATGGAGCGGGGCCACGACATGGTCTACATCTGTTACGACAACGGTGCGTATATGAATACGGGTATACAGCGGTCCAGTGCCACGCCGTTCGGTGCGGATACCACGACGTGTCCCGCCGGTGACGTGGTTCAGGGAAAACCCCAGAACCGCAAGGACCTCACCCGTATCATGGCGGCTCATAATATCCCGTATGCGGCCCAGGCCTCTCCCGCCCACTGGAAGGACCTGATGACCAAGGTCCGAAAGGCCCTCGACGTGGACGGTCCGGCGTTTCTCAATGTTATCGCCCCGTGCAACCGGGGATGGCGCACGGCGACGAATAACGCCATTGATCTGTGCCGGAAGGCAGTCGATACCTGTTACTGGCCTTTGTACGAGATCGAAAACGGCGAGACCAAAATTACGTATACGCCGAAGGAAAAGAAACCCCTGGTAGAATTCCTCAAACCCCAGGGACGGTTCAAGCACCTCTTCCGCCCGGAAAACGAGGGACTCCTGCAGCAGTTCCAGGCCTACGTGGACCACGAGTGGGAACGCTTGCGCAACGACGCAGGGGTGGAGGAATAGAAAACAACGGAGAGGGCGTTCAACGGGGAATTGAACGCCCTCGGTTTTCTTGATTAACCACCATCAGTGTGATATTGTGTTGACCGTATGGTAAGTTCCGACCTTGTCATGTACGAAGAGGAGTTCCAGCATATCGACACGGAACTCCAGCGCCTCTACCAGCAGGCCAACGCGAAGATGGTGTTTCTGGTCGATAAAAACGGCCAACTGATCGCCTCGGCCGGCGAGTCCCACGATATCGATACGACTTCCCTCGCCTCGCTCACCGCCGGGAATATCGCCGCTACCGGGGGAATCGCGAAACTTCTCGGCGAGCAGGAGTTTTCCATCCTCTTTCACGAAGGCGAGCGCGACAACATTCATATCTCACTGGTCGGGCACCGGGTCATTCTCGTCGTTATCTTCGATCACCGTTCGTCCCTGGGCCTTGTGCGGCTCAGGGTGAAAAAATCGGCGGAGGCATTGGGCGGAATTTTCGAAACCATCGCACGGAAATCCGAAGAGGAAGAATCGGGTGGGGCCATGGATGAGGCCCTCTTTGCCGAAATAAGCGACGAGGACATCGACAATCTTTTCCGGTAGGGACGGAATCAAGCGTGTCTTTCATTAATTATTCCTCCCGGGAGATCAACTGCAAGATTGTTTATTACGGCCCGGGGCTCTGCGGCAAGACCACCAACCTCCAGTTCATTTACAAAAAGGCCAACCCCGAGCAGAAAGGCAAACTCATATCCCTGGCAACGGAGACCGAGCGGACCCTGTTCTTCGATTTTCTCCCCCTGGCCCTGGGGGATATCAAGGGGTTCCGTATACGATTTCACCTCTACATGGTCCCCGGCCAAGTCTTTTATGCGGCGAGCCGTAAACTGATCCTCAAGGGTGTCGACGGCGTTGTCTTCGTCGCCGACAGCCAGATCGAACGGATGGAGGCGAATCTCGAGAGCCTCGACGACCTGGACTATAACCTTAAGGAGCAGGGCTATGATCTTCGGAATCTTCCATTCACCGTCCAGTACAATAAGCGCGATCTGCCGAACGTGGCTCCCGCGGATGAAATGAAACGCCTGCTGAACCCCCGGAACGTTCCCGATTTCGAAGCCGTGGCGCCCGAGGGCCGAGGTGTATTCGAGACGCTCAAGAACGTCGCCAAGCAGGTCCTGAAAGAACTCAAGAAGACGTACTAGCCGGGCCGCCCGGCCTCCCCCTGCCTCCTCCGTACCCCGGTAAACGGTGTGCCGGCACGCGGTGTCGCTCCCGCAACTTGGTAGACTAGGGTATGGTGCGTGCGGCGACAGACCGGGTTCCGGTACCGGAAAAACTCGACCGGAGCCGCGGTATGAGCGTCGCCCTTCTTGTCATCACAGGCGCGCTGACGGCCGCGAGCCTTATTCTGCTTGCCCGGGCCCACGGCCGTCACGTATTCCTGCTGGCCGTGGACAAGGAGGTCATGCGGTTCCATGCTGAGATAGCCGAATTTCATACGAAACTCGACGAATATCTCGCTTCTCCCCGGCTCGAACGCTCGGGCGACGTGTGGTCCGTCTTCAATCGGGCCGCCGGGCGTCTCGGACGCATCGAGAAACCGCCGGTGGACATCTTTTTCGGCTACGACATGGCGAGCGAAGATTTTCGCACTGCACTGCCGGCCCTTTCTGCGAACGTAGACGAAATGCGGAGTGTTGCGGAATTCCTCATCGCCCGCCGCGTGGGAGGCGAGATAATCCTCCCGTTCGACACCCGTTTTCACGAACTTTACGTAGATCTCCTCAAGCGCATTCGGGTGATGGAAGAGGCTGTAGATCAACGCATTGCGTCTGCCCGGAACGGTTCCCGGCGGCTTATTGCGGGTCTCGTTATCTTTTGGCTTTGTTTTTTCGTTTTTTCGTCGGCAATCCTCCTGCGGGTCGAGCGTCTGCGCCGCCGGGCGGAACGGGAACTGTTATGTGCGTATGAAGAAATGGAACGCCGGGTCGAGGAGCGCACGGCCGATTTCAGTCGCCTGAATGCGGATCTTAAAGACGCCATTCGAGCGCGTATCGGCGTTCAGGATACCCTCGTTTCCAGCGAGCGGAAGTATCGGGAACTCTACCAGGAGTTCCACGCCCTGTTGGATGCCATCAACGATCCGCTCGTGCTCCTCTCGCCGGACTTGAAGGTTCTTTGGACAAACAGGGCCGCGTCGGATGGTATTGCCGCGGAACGTTCGGATATCGTTGGTATGACGTGCCATGAATTGATACACAATACGGACGCTCCGTGTGATGCGTGCCCCGCCGTGAAGGCGTTCTCGTCCGGCCGGGAAGAGAGTTCCCGGATTTCGACCAGCGACGACAGGTTGCTCGACCTGCGGGTGTTTCCGGTTCGCGGCGAGCAGGATCGGGTACTCAACGTTATCCTGACCGTAAGTGATATCACCGAGCGAAAAGCGTTGGAGGCCGAGGCCCTGCGCCGGGGGCACCTGGCATCGCTGGGAGAACTTGCCGCGGGCGTTGCCCACGAAATCAACAATCCGGTAAACGGTATTATCAATTATTCGCAGATCCTGTCGAACATAAGCGAGCCCGGGAGCGAACAACGGGACCTTGCCGCACGTGTTATCAAAGAAGGCGAGCGGATAGCGGTTATCGTGCGGAGTCTTCTTTCGTTTGCCCGGGACCGGAAGGAAGACAAAAACGTAGTCTCCGTCCACCACGTGCTGGAGGACGCCCTGACCCTGGTCAAGGCCCAGATGCGGAAAGACGCGGTCATACTTCAGGAAGATCGCGGCGGGGATGTTCCGGATGTAGTGGCCCATCCCCAGCAGATCCAGCAGGTGTTTCTCAACCTCATCAACAACGCCCGGTACGCCTTGAACGAGCGCTATCCCGGCCCGGATCCGGCTAAAGTCCTCCGTATTTCCACCCGGACGGTCCGGCTCAACGGCCGGGGTTTCGTCCGGACCGTGTTTTACGACCAGGGCGCAGGTATTCCGCCGCAGGCCCTCGCCCGGGTAATGGATCCTTTTTTTACCACGAAACCCCGGGGGGAAGGGACGGGGCTTGGGCTCAGTATCAGCCATGGTATCATCAGAGACCACGATGGCACGCTTCGAATCGAGAGTGGCGAAGGGGAGTTTACGCGGGTCACCGTAGATCTGCCGGAGGCGTGGAGTGTATAACGCAGAAACCAGCGGGGACGCGGGCGACGGCACAGGGGTCGACGGCGCCCGCATACTTGTTATCGACGACGAGGAAAGTCTTCGCTATACGTTCGGCCGTTTTCTCGGCGAGGCCGGGTATGCGGTGACAACCGTTTCCAATCACGCCGATGCCGTCGAGCGTATCGAAACGGAGACATTTGATCTCATCTTTGCCGATATCCTTCTCGGTCCCCGCACGGGGATAGAGTTTCTTGAAAACCTGCGGTCCGGTGGCAGTAAGGTCCCCGTGGTCATGGTTACCGGCTACCCGAACCTGGAGACAGCGTCGGAGGCGGTCCGCCTGGGCGCGTTTGATTATCTCCAGAAACCCGTTACCCAGAAGGCCCTCCTCGCCGTGGCGGGCCGGGCCTTGCGGCACAAACGTGTCCTTGACGAGAACGAACGGTACCGGTCCAATCTGGAAACGATCTTCGGGAGCGTTCACGACGCCATCGTCCTCGTGGACGGGGATATGCGGGTACAGGAGGTCAATCGCGCCGCGGAGAACCTCTGCGGGCTCCGGCGCGACAGGGCTGTGGGGCAGGAGTTTACGGAACTTTCGATGGGATGCAAGGGACCGTGCATGGAACTGATCCGGTCTACGCTCGAGTCGGGTACGTCGTCGGAGATCCAGCGAACCGAATGCCGCCCCGTAAACGGGGGGCGGCACGTGGTTACCCTTCTGGCCGTGCCCCTCCGGGAGGAGCGCAAGGATCAGGGCGCCGTTCTGATCATCCGGGACGAGACCCGGGTGGTGCAGCTTGAGGAAAGCGTCAAGGAGGCACACCGGTTCAAGGAGATCATCGGACGGAGCGAGGCGATGGACCGGGTTTACGGCATGATCGATACCCTTGCGGATCTGGACGTCACGGTTCTTCTCTGCGGGGAGACCGGCACCGGTAAGGAACTGGTGGCGGATGCCCTCCATAACAACGGCCCCCGGAAGGACAACCGTCTTGTTAAGGTCAACTGCGCGGCCCTTTCGGAAAATATTCTGGAGAGCGAACTCTTTGGTCACGTTCGGGGATCTTTCACCGGTGCCGTGGCCGACAGAATCGGCCGGTTCGAACGGGCGGACGGGGGGACGATCTTCCTCGACGAAATCAGCGAGATTTCGCCCCGGCTCCAGCTCCAGCTTCTGCGGGTTATTCAGGAAAAGGAGTTCGAGCGGGTCGGCGATGCAACGCCGATCAAGGTCGATGTCCGTATTATCGCGGCGACCAACAGGGACCTTCGGGCGGCGGTAGCCGACGGAACCTTCAGGGAAGATCTTTACTACCGGCTCAAGGTCGTTGAACTGGAACTTCCGCCGCTCAGGGAGCGGCGTTCGGATATCGCCCTTCTGGTGGATCATTTTCTCTCGTTTTTTAACGAAAAATACGGCCGCAATGTGGACGCGATTTCTTCGGAGGTGCGGGACCTCTTTTTCCGGCACCCCTGGCCCGGAAACGTCCGCCAGCTGAGGCACATATTGGAACACGCCGTGATCATGTGCCGGGAACGGGTCCTCAGCAGGGATTACCTGCCGCCTGATTTTCTTGAAATTCCCCTGTTCCGCTCTGAAGCGGTTGAGCCGTCCAATGACGGAACGGAAGCGGCGACGATCCGATCGGCGTTGAAAAAAGCGGGCTGGAACAAGGCCAAGGCGGCCCGGATCCTGGGAATGAGCCGTCAGACCCTGTATCGCCGGCTCAGGGACCTCGGGATCGAGGGCGAGGAAGGCGCGCCGTCCTAGTCCGGTACCCTCCGGCATGGTGCGGGGAGGAGCGAAAACCGGTGCTCTTTCGACGAACCGCAACGACGACGGACGAAAGACCGGTTCGTACGATTGCATGAGTTATCCGGGGGGCGCAACACGTGCCTTTGCCCTCGGCTTTCTTGCTCTTACGAGTCAGGTCGTTCTTATTCGTCAGCTCCTCCGCGGGTTTTCGGGAAACGAACTCGATATAGGCCTTACCCTCGGAGCGTGGCTCCTCTTTGCGGGAATCGGCAGTATCATGGGAGCCCGGCTCGGTTTTCGGACGCGCCGGCATCTCGCTATCATTCTTTTCTTCTCCGGCGCCGCAGTTCAGGCCGCGGTGTTCGGCCTTCGGTTCTGGCTCGGCGCGGGGGTGCCGGGGGAGGTCGCCTCTCTTACGCGGATGTTCGGCGTTACGGTGATCGCGGTAGCCCCGACGGCCCTTTCAGCGGGGAGTCAGTTTGTCTGTGCGGTGGCTCTTATGGGTCCGAAGGACTATGCCGCGGGGCGCGTCTATCTCTTCGAGGCCCTGGGCGCACTTTCCGCCGGGCTCCTTTTTACGTTTGTGGGCTCAAAAATAGATGCGGTTTTTCTGGTAAGCGCCCTTGCAACGGCATATATCCTCATGGGTGTTTTGGTTGCCGGCCGGAGCGCCTTTCGGGGTGTATCCCTCGCTTTTCTCCCCCTACTGCCAGTGCCGCTTGTTGTTTACATTGCGCTTGGGGAGCGGGCCGAGCGTGCTCCATGGCCCCACGGCGATCTCCGGATACTGGAGGAGTCACCCCGCGGTGAAGTAGCCTTGGTAAAGGAACACGGGCAGTTTAATCTCTACGGGTCCGGAGGCTACCGGTTTTCCTACCCGGACCCGGAGGTGGAGGAACGTACGGTCCACGTGCCCATAAGTCTCCACAAGGCGCCCCGACGGCTGTTTCTGATCGGAGGTTCCCCCGGGACAGCCCGGGAAGCGCTGAAATACAAGGATTTGCACGTGGATTACGCAGTAGAGGATCCTGTTGCCTGGAATGCGCTCCGTTCGGTCTTAACCGCGGAAGATACCCGTATACTTGCCTCCCCCCGCTTTCGGCCGGTTGCCGGAGATCCCCGGTCGTATCTTCGAGACCGGGCCGGACTCTACGATCTTATCGTCCTCGCCCAGGGGCCGCCCGGTTCGTCCGCCGCAAACCGGCTCTATACAGTGGAATTCTTTCGCACGGCCCGACGGGCCCTCAGGCCGGACGGACTGGTGGTCCTGCGGGGCGCCCCGTCGTTCGGGTACGCGGGCGGGCCCCACCGGGAATTGAACCGCAGTATATATCAATCATTAAAGGCCGTGTTCCCGTTTGTTGCGTTAAGCGCGCCCGAAACGGCCCTCTTTGCGGCGGGCGAGACGTTGATTTCCCCGGAACCCGCTGAACTGGCCCGTCGCTTCCAAGGGCGGGCCGTGGAGACGAGGTCCTTTAACGCTCTGTTGTTCCAGGGTATCTTCGATCCCCTGGAAACCGCGGATGTTCGCCGAACGCTCGCGAAAACGGGAACTCTTAATACCGACGAGCATCCCGCCGTCTACCGGCTGTACCTTGCCTATTGGGCCGACCTGCAAAAGAGCGCCGTGCTTCGGTTACTCGTGGAGCTGCCGGGTCTCTGGTGGTTCTGTATCGCCGGTATTGCCGGCATTGCCATCATTGCCGCCGGCCGGGGGAGCCGGCAACGCGCGCTCTACGGGAGCATGGGCAGCACGGGGTTTTTCGGCATGGCCGTTTCGGTGGCGGTTATCCTCGGGTACCAATCGGCCGAGGGCCTTATCTACGAGCAGATCGGCCTTATCTCCGCCCTGTTTATGGCCGGTGCCGCACTGGGCGCCGCCGTGCCTTCCCGGGTGGGCGCCGGCGGGGGCGAGCGGGGGGTACTCGTTACGGATCTTTCTTCTGCAGGTCTTGCCTTTATGACGCCGTTGGTATTGGGGCCGGTGTGGGTGTTTTACGCGGTCGCCGCGACTGCGGGCCTGATAACCGGCGCCCAGTTCGGGTACGCCGCACGCTCGGATATGTCTACGAGCAGGGCGAGCGATTGGGCGGGCCGGCTCTACGGGCTGGACCTGGCCGGGGGTACGATCGGTGCGTTTCTGCCGGCGGTTTTTCTGATACCGCTCCTTGGCGTGAAAACGACGCTTTATCTTACCGGGGGAATCAAGGCGGCGAGTGCGCTCGGTCTTGCGTTATCCCTACGGCTGCATAAGTCCGGGTTAACACCGGTTGAAACGGCGCGTTTGTGATTGGCGATTGACGCCCGCGGGCGGAGGCGATAGGGGATGAAGGATGGGCTATAGGCTGTGGGCGAGGGGCAATGGGCGAGGGGAATGAGAGGCGGGAAGACGTAAGGGGCAGGAAGACGTAAGACGTTAGACGTGAAAAGACTTTACTTCTCCCGTCTTCCGTCTTCCCTCTCCCTTCAGACCGACTTCCGCCAAAAGGCGAGTACGCCGGCCCCTTTCGCGGCAATTCTTCTGCAATAATAGATTCTTCACCCGTGACTTCTACGCAGTTCGCAAAAAAGTTTACGCGGTTTGAAGAGCGCCGGTTTGGTTGCGGCTCCAAGGCCGCCTTGGGGTTATCTCTCCGGGACGGGGTGACGAGATGAAGCGGTACAAAGGACGGTTTTTTCTGCTGAGAGGCGGAGTTGCCTTAATCTTCGCGATACTCGTGGTGATCACGGTCGCCCGCCGGGCGGGCCGGGAGGCGATTGACGAGGCCGCGTTTCTTTCGGAAGTGGCCCCGGGAGCGGTCTTTGCGGAAAAGCGGGGAAGCCCGCCCCACTATCCGTCGGCGGCGGGCGTGACCGCGTTCAATACCTATGACGCGGAACCCGGTATCCGGGGCTATAACGGCCCGATAAAGACCCTGGTCGCCCTGGATCGAGAAGGGCGAATCACGGGAATCCGCATTCTGGAGCACCGGGAGACGAAAAACTACGTCCATAGGCTTGAGACCCGGGAGTTTCTCGGCCAGTTTCTCGGCAAATCGGTACACGACCCCTTCGTGGTGGACCGGGATATCGACGGTATCAGCCGCGCCACGGTCACCGTTAAGGCGCTGGCCGATTCCGTCCGGGAGTCTTCCCGTCGCGTGGCCGGAGAGGTCATGGGCCTCCGGGTTCCCGGGGGCAAAACTCGGGCGGGTACCGGACCGGGTTTCATCGTCTACGGCACACTCCTGGGTGCGGCCCTGGCGGGGTATATCTATACCCGCAAAAGGACCGGAAAGGACCGGCTGAGGGACGGCGTGATGATCGTTTCGGTCTTCGTGGTCGGGCTTTGGCTCTCCACGCCCTTCTCGCTGGTTCATCTCCTGAACCTGGGACTGTTGCAGGTCTCTGCGAACTCTCTCTGGCTTATAGCCGTGCCGGGGATAATCGTCGTAACCGTCTGCTTCGGGCGGGTCTATTGCGGCTGGCTCTGCCCCTTCGGGGCGCTCACGGAGTTTCTCGGCCGCCTGCCGTTTCGAAAATGGCGTATTCCTGAAGACCTGGATCGAACATGGCGGCGGGCGAAATACGTGATACTCGTCGTGCTGATCGCCGCCGTTATAGGGACCGGGCGGGTCGATCCGGCGAACGTGGAGACGTACGTCACGTTATTTTCATGGCACGGCACTGCGCCGGCCTGGTCCCTTGTGCTGCTCATGCTTTTTCTCTCGATCGTGGTGGAGAGGTTCTGGTGCCGTTATTTCTGTCCCGTTGCCGCCGTGGGGGCGCTCCTTTCCCGCACGATAGCCGGTTATCCGAGTACCCCTTCGTGCCCCATGAAAAACCCGCCCGATCCGTTTGCAGGCGAGTGTATCCGGTGCAACAGATGTTATCGCCCCCCGCAATCGGAGCCGGTACCGTGACCGACGGCGGTAAATTTCGGCTCGGCGCCTGGGCCGCGGTGTTTCTCCTCGGTGCTGCGGTCCTCTATAACGGCTTCGGCGAAGAATTCATCCGACGCATTGCCGTGCAGGCGAAACGCAGGAACTATTACGAGACGGTTATCCGGCCCAAGGGACTCTCTCTTCACCGGGCCGAGTACTGGGAGCCGGTGGAGCGGTAACCCTAACGCTGACAAGCCGCGCCAGGGGGACGGAAACCAGATGTCAGAAGACAGAAGGGAGAGGGAACAAGGGAGACGGGAACTGTCTGGAAAAGACGTTGGCCCGTCTTCGCCGAAGGCTGCGCCGAGGCAGGCAGTCGGCG
>CAYYSS010000002.1:0-29282 GCA_964474325.1 uncultured Nitrospirota bacterium | reverse complement strand
ATTAGCGTGAGCTTGGACTGATACTCCCCGGAAACCGGAATGCACGTGGGGTGAATCTGGTTATAACAGGGATTAGCGAAAAACGCTCCCTTTTTATAGGCCCGGTAGGTGGCCGTGACGTTCGAGCCCATGGCGTTCGTTGAAAGATAGAAAACGTTCACGTAGCCGCCGGTACAAAGGCACACTGCGTCACCCCAGAAGGACTCGACGGTGCCGGTTACCAAGTCCCGCACGGTGATACCCTTGGCCTCACCATCCACCACGACGAGATCGAGCAATTCGGTTCGGCCGTGGACTTTCACGGTCCCCTGTTTCACCTGGCGAGAAAGGGCCGCGTAGGCCCCGAGCAGAAGTTGCTGACCGGTCTGCCCCCGGGCGTAGAACGTGCGGGATACCTGAGCGCCTCCGAACGAGCGGTTTTCCAGATACCCGGCATAGTCCCGGGCAAAGGGGACCCCCTGGGCTACACATTGATCGATGATGTTATTGCTGATCTCGGCCAGGCGGTAGACGTTGGCCTCCCGGGCCCGGAAGTCGCCTCCCTTGATCGTGTCGTAAAACAGCCGGAAGATACTGTCGCCGTCGTTCTGGTAGTTCTTCGCCGCGTTGATCCCCCCCTGGGCCGCAATACTGTGTGCCCGACGGCTGCTGTCCTGATAACAGAAGGCTTCGACGTTATAGCCGAGTTCGCCGAGCGTTGCGGCACACGAAGCTCCGGCAAGCCCCGTGCCCACCACGATAATCTTATACTTTCGTTTATTGGCCGGGTTGACGAGCTTGAGGTCGCGCCGATGGCGGAGCCACTTCTCGGCCAGGGGACCGCCGGGTATCCTGCCGTCGAGAATCATCCCCCCGCCTCAGACACTGAGCATACCGAAAAATACAAGGATCGGAATCGACGCGTATCCGGCAAGGATCACCACGGCAAACCCCTTTCCCGCCCGTTCGACAACGGGGAGCGTCCGTTCGCTGTTCAGTCCCAGGGACTGAAACGAACTGCCGAGTCCGTGACTCAAGTGGAGGAACAGGAAAAAGAGCGCCGTGAGATACACCGCCGTCATGAGGGATTTTCCGAGACCCAGAACGACCATCCTGTAGACATCGTGCCGCCCGAGGGAATCGACAAAACGGGAGACCGCCGGATCGACCGCCTGAAACGTAAAGTGCAGAAGGTGGAATACGACAAAGGCCGCGATGAGCAGCCCCGTGTAAATCATGTTCCGCGAGGCAAACGACGCCTGAAGATACCGCTTCCGGGCGTAGCCCTCGGGTTTTGCCTTCCGGTTTTCCAGGGTAACCCGGATACCGATCCAGACGTGGGCCGTAAGTGCGCCGAGCATGACGCTTCGGAAGAGCCAGGTAAGGGGTCCCAGGTTGCGCAGTTGTTCCGCGTAGGCATTGATACCCGCCGGGCCGGCGTAAATCGAGGAATTACCGAGCAGATGAGCCACGATAAAGAACGTGAGCAACCAGCCGGACAGGGCCATGACGATCTTCCGGCCAACGGGATTCTCTAATAATTGCACGTGAATGCCACCAAGCAGATAAAACCTTTATTCCCGTATAACTTACCACAAGGCGGCCTTGGAGCCGCAACCAAAGAGCCGATGCGACAACACGGCTGAAACTTCTCTGCAAACTGCAAAGTCGAATCGACCCTTCGTCGAGAAGACCCGACCCGGGAAGTCGCGGATAAAGAAACTGAACGGACCGTCTTTTGCCGAAACGGGGTTTTCGGGGGCGTGCGGGTCCCGCGTTTTTTCCGGGGACCCGCACGCCGTTTCGTCGGTTTTCTCTAGCCCGGACTTCTCATGGAGGTTCGTAGCGAGGGGACGGAAAGGGCCGTGGATACAAGGCGCGCGCCGGTTCGGGCGCGGAAACGTACGTGACGGTACGTTGAGCACCCGAATCAAGCGCAACGCAGAAGCCTTGGAGCTTTCCGGTTCCGCAGCAGAAGGACCATGGGAAGTCCGGGCTAGTCAAGCCCCCTGGAGTACCGGAGGCGCCTTACGACGAAAACACCGAGAATAACGCTCAGGATCACGGCGCCCCAGACGTCGAGGGCCGGCGCCGCCACGGTAGTCGCACCCACCGCCAGGATCGCGTTGGCAACACCGCTGTTACCCAACGACGAAAGAAGATCGTCCGTGGTATTCGCATAGGTGCCGTCGGCAGCTACCGTCACGTCCACGCTCACGGTGCAGGCAGTACCCGCGGGAACCGTCCCGCCCGTATAACTGATAACATTGCCCCCCGCCACGGCCGTAAGCGTACCCCCGGTGCACGTGGTCGAGGCGTTCGACGGGTTTGCCACCGTCATGCCGACAGGCAGAGTATCCGTGAAGTCGAGCCCCGTGGCAGGCGTCACGCTCAGCGTATTGTCGATCGTGAACGTAAGACCCACCACGCCTCCCGAGGCAATAACGCCGGATGCAAAAGCCTTCGAGAACGTGGGCGGCGGCTCGACCGACAGGGTGGCCGTGGCCTGGCCGCTGTTGCCCGAAGACGACGTGAGATCCCCCGTTGTATTGATGTGGTTCCCCGTTGCGACGGCGGTCACGTCGGCCATAACCGTACAGGACGCTCCCGCGGCCACGACACCGCCGCCGTACGATATCACTCCGGAACCGGCAACGGCCGTAAGAGTACCGCCCGTGCACGTGGTTAAGGCATTGGGCGGGGTTGCCACAACGACTCCCGCCGGGAGATTATCCGTAAAGTCCAGGTTGGACGCAGACAGGGCACTTGCCGTATTGTCGATCGTAAACGTCAGTGTACTCGTAGAACCGTTTCCGATAAGCGCCGGACCGAAGGCCTTCGTAAAGACCGGCGCCGGTTCCAGAGAAAGCGACGCCACGGCCGGCGAACTCACCTCAATCCCCCCCGCAGTCAACGCAGTGGTCGTGTTCGAGTAGCTGCCCGGCGAAGCTGACAGGGGAACCTGCACCGTTACGTCGAACGTACAGGAACCCGCCGCGGCCAGACTGCCGCCGGTCATCGCAAGCACCGAGGTCCCGGTCACCTCCGACCCCGCGCCGCAGACGCCCGTGGCCGGAAGCCCCACTGCCGAGAGCCCGGAGACGACGGCGTCCAGGTTGTCGGAAAATGCGAGGTCGACGACCGGATCGGCACTCAGGTTCTCGATCGTAAACGTCAGCGTCGCTATGCCTCCGGGGACCGTGGGGGCGTTGAACGACTTCGTAAACGTAACCACATCGATTCTCAAGGTATCACTGGCCGGGTCCCCGGTGACCAGGAGCCCGTTGATATCGCCCGTTACCTGCCCCGTTGTATTGACCACGGTGCCCGGCTGGGCGAGGGCCGGGACCTGAACCGTCACACTGAACGTACACTGAGCGCCGGGGTTAAGGCTCCCGCCCGTCATAGTCAGCAAACTCGTCCCGGATATCGTCGAAGCCGGGCCGCAGAATCCGGCCGGGGGGAGAGAGACGGCGGTAAGACCAGTAAGAGCCGCGTCCAGGTCGTCGGCAAACGCTATGGCCGTAACGGGCTGGGTGGGATGGGTGTTCGTCACGGTAAATTCGAGCGTTGCCGTATCCCCCGGGGCCACCGGATCGTCGGTAAAGGTCTTTGTGAGGGTGAGAAAATCGCTCGATACCTCCAGGCCGTCCGTGGCCGGATCAAGGGTAACCTGGCTGCCGGCAACCGTCGCCGTCAACTGACTCGTGGCGTTTATAAATATCCCGGACGGGGCGTTGCTCGGCACGTTGAGTGTCACGCTGAACGTACAGGTCTCGCCTGCCAAGAGATTCCCGCCCGTGAAGGTCAGGGAACTTGTGCCGTTTACGGTCGACCCCGCTCCACAGATATCGTTCTGCGGGAGCCCTGTTGCCTGAAGGCCCGAGATCACGGCATTGAGATCGTCCGTAAAGACGATGTCCGTGGCATCCTCCGTGGGACTGTCGTTTGTAATCGTGAATTGCAGGGTTACGGTTCCTCCGGGAATCACCGGATCGTCGGTAAACGATTTCGTAATACCGAGACCGGCGATCTTGAGATCGTCGCTTGCCGGATTTCCCGTGGTGGACACACCGAGTACCGTGGCCGTAACATCACTGGTTGTATTCGTATAGTTGCCCGGCAGGATCGCCGGGGGAGGGCTCGGCACCTGAAGGGTCACACTGAACGTGCAGGACGACCCCGGAGCAAGCGTCCCGCCCGTAAAACTCAGGGTCGTCGTGCCGCTTATCTGCGAACCCGTGCCGCAGACGTCGTTCTGAGGGAGCCCGGTCGCCTGAAGGCCCGCAAGTACGGCGCTCAGGTCATCCGTAAATGCAATTCCGGTTGCATCCCCCGGGGCGAAGGCATCGTGTTCAAGGGTAAATTCCAGCGTCACCGTGGAACCCGGAAGTACCGGATCGTCGGTAAACGACTTCGTAAGCCGAGGGCCGGCGACGACCACGAGACTGTCGGTCGCCGGATTTCCGGCAACCTGGAAAAAACCATCGCCCAGGTCGACTGCATTGGTCAGCCCGGCCAGATCAAACTGGCTGGTGTCTATCACGGCCGTTATCGGGCTCGTGCTATTCACGTGGGTTCCGGCGGGCGCCCCGACCGGCACGGTCAGCGGGACCTGAAACGTACAGGATCCGCCGGGACCGAGATCACCCCCCATGAATTCCAGACCGTAGGTATCGACGGCGAACGCTATGTAGTTCATGACAGAACCCGCGCCGCAGGGGGTTGCGGGGAGACTCGGGAGCAGACCGGGAATAACCGCATCCAGAACATCGGTAAATGCAATATCCAGGATGGGCGCGACATCGCTCGTGTTCTGGATCGTAAACTCAAGGGTCACCGCACCGCCGCCGCCCACCGGGTCACCGATGAATGTTTTCGTAAGAACCGGCGCCGGTTCAATAAACAGGAGATCCCCGGCGGGAGCCCCGACGATTCCCTGGCCGCCTAGATCACCGGTGATATTGCTCGTCACGTTCGCTGCGACGAATATCGAGGGGACCGCAGAGGGGACCTGAACCTGAACACTGAAAACACAGGAGCCGTCCGGGGGGAGGTTTCCGCCGGTAAGGGAAAGTACCGACGTCCCGGCAAGGTTCGATCCCGTCCCGCAGGGGTTCGCCGGAAGGGGCGGCAGAGCCGCAAGGCCGGTAAGCGCCGCGCCCAGGTCGTCGGTAAAGGCGATATTCGTGGCGGCGTTATTCCGGTCGAAATTCCTGATGGTAAATTCAAGGGTCGCGATGCCGCCCGGGGGAACCGGATCGTCGGTGAACGACTTGACGAGCGAAATCGGGTCCACGGTGACTTCGAGTGCTGCGTTTGCCTTGCCGCTTGAAACATCAGGCAAGCCGAACAGGACGGGTGTCGACAGGAGTTCATCCGACGTATTCACGTGGATGCCCGTGCCCGTGCCGACCACATCGACGGACACCGTGCAGCTCAACCCGGCCGGTACGGAATAGCCGCCGCTGAACAGGGGCGGCAGCGCAATGGTATCGGTTCCGGGCTCGGCCGTGATCGACGTCTGGCCCGTACAGTCGGAGACCGGATTGGCCGGAGCCGCCACCACGACGCCGGGAGGGAGAATGTCCGTGAAGGAGAGCTGGTAGGCGGTCGACGTGTTGGCCGTATTGTCGATGGTAAACGTCAGCGTGCTTCTGCTGCCGAGCGGGATCGATGCGGGCGAGAAAGCCTTCGTAAATCCGGGTCTGTCCGTTACAACCGTCAGATCGGCACTGGCCGGACCGCTGTTACCCGCGCTGGACGTGAGATCTCCCGTTATATTCGTATAGGGCCCCATCCCCGGAACCGCACTCGTTACGTCCACAGACAGGGAACAGGTCGCACCCCCGCCGACACTTCCGCCCGAAAAAACGATGGTCGTCCCCCCGTCCGGCGCCGACACGGTACCCCCGCAGGTCGTTACGGCATTTGCCGGCGTAGCCAACGTCACGGCCGCAGGGAGATTATCGGTAAACGCCAGGTCGGTTGCGGGTGTTGGATCTCCCGTGTTATCTATATCGAACCGGAGCGTACTCACACTCCCCGGACCGATGGTGTCGGGAATGAACGTTTTTGAAAACCCCGGCTGGGCATAGGCGGTTCCGGACAGCAAAACTCCGAAAACAGCCGCCGCTACCCCCAGAAAAAACCGGTCGAGCCCCCCTCTGTAGACCTTTTTCACCGTAAGCCCCCCCTTGGCGTCTCCTGGATTTTCCGGGCGCTTCCCCGCCTCGGGCGAAAACTACTTTCAATTCGATCGAAATCCTTCGCGACTGCGGAATCGTCAAGGCAGTCATCGTCAAGGATACCTCAGTGAGTACAGATAAACAAGCAGAATATTGCCCCGCACCGCCGGGCCCTGTGGCGGCAACGGGGTAATTCCCGGGCCCTATTTCTTGTCGTTATCTTTGTCGCTATCTTTGCCGCTCAGGCCGTACCGGTTCGTAATGGGCATCCGGCGGTCCCGACCGAAGGCCCGGGGCGTGATTTTGACCCCCGGCGGGGCCTGACGGCGCTTGTACTCAGCCCGGTCGATCAGGCCGATAACCCGTTCAATACACCCCGTGTCGCACCCTTCCCCAACCTCCACATCTCGGACCTCGTCTTCCACGTAGGCCTTGATGATGGGGTCCAGCACCGGATACGGGGGCAGAGAATCGGTGTCTTTCTGCCCCGGTCTGAGTTCGGCCGTGGGCGCCTTGGTAAGAATTCGCTCGGGAATAGCCGGCCCCTGCCCTCCCTGGTTTATCAGCCGGCAGAGGTCGTAGACGAGCAGTTTGGGAACGTCTTTGATCACGGCAAAACCACCGGCCATGTCCCCGTAGAGGGTAGCGTAGCCCACGCTCATCTCCGATTTATTCCCCGTGGTAAGAACCAGGCTTCCCCACTTATTGGAAAGGGCCATGATCAGGTCCCCCCGGATCCGGGCCTGAAGGTTTTCCTCGGTCACGTCCGGCGGGGCGGGACCGAAAACGGCCTTCAACTCGTCCCGATAGGCTTCGAATATTGTCGCAATGCTTATCGTATCGAGACGTATTCCGAGATTTTCCGCCAATTTCTCGGCGTCCTCACGGCTCTCGTCGGACGTATACTCGGACGGCATGAATACGCCCCGGACCCGGCCGGCCCCCAAGGCCTCAACAGCCAGGGCCGCTACAAGAGCGGAATCGACACCGCCGCTTACGGCAACCAGTACATCGCGGAAACGGTTTTTCTCGACGTAATCCCGCGTTCCGAGTACAAGGGCGCGGCGGGCTTTTTCGAGAACCGTAAGCCGGGCAGAAGGTTGCACCGCGAGCGCCTCCCGGGTGCCGGCGTCGGTCTCACCGGTCTTAAGGGGGGGAAGTTCGACCGGTATCCAGGACGAGGGGTCCAGTTTGCGGGCAACCGCGCGCCTTCTGCTGTCCCGGAGACGGCCCGCAAGAACCAGCCCGGGATCGATATCGACGATCAAGAGGGCCTCCTCGAACAGCGGGGCCTCGGCCACGGTCTCGCCGCCGGGACCTACGACCCGCGAACCGCCGTCGAATACCAGTTCGTCCTGGCCTCCGACCATGTTGAGATAGGCTACGTAGACTCCATGGTCCGCGGCCCGTACCGAGACCATACGCTCCCGGGCGCCGACTTTCCCCATGTGATAAGGGGAGGCGTTTATGTTGACGATAAGTTCAGCCCCCGCCAGGGCCTGAACCCCCAGCGGCCCGTTTGGTACCCATATGTCTTCGCAGATATTGACCCCGAACCGTATCGCTCCCAAATCGAAAACGGGTGTTTCCTTCCCCCTCTGGAAATAACGGAATTCGTCGAACACACCGTAGTTGGGGAGGTTCTGCTTATGATAACGGTAGAGCAGGGAACCGTTGTGGATCACACCGGCAGAGTTATAAATGTCGTCTTCCCGGTCTACGAACCCGACAATCACCGTAATCCCGGCGCATTCGGCCGTAAGATCCTGGAGAACCGCCAGGTTGTCCTCCACAAACGCCGTCCGCATAAGGAGGTCTTCCGGCGGGTATCCCGTAATCGCCAGTTCGGGGAGAACAACCATATCCGCTCGGGCACGCCGCGCACGTTCGACGGCGTCGCGGATAAGGTCGGCGTTTCCTCCGAGATCCCCCACCGTGGGATTGATCTGGGCCAGCGCGATCCGGAAATGGTTCATTTCCCCGTCGCCTCATCGGACACGGGTTCACTTTTCCTGTATACCCGTACCTTCGAGACTCTCTTGCCGTCCATCTCCGCCACGGTCATGGCGTAAGGTCCCACCCGGAACGTCTCGCCGCCCACGGGGATCTCCTGAAGCTCCGAAATCACGAGCCCACCCAGAGTCTCGTAGTCGTCGCCTTCAGGCATATCGATGGCATGGTCTTCCCTCAGGTCCCGCAGGGATATCGCCGCATCAATAAGAAATCCGCCGCCTTTTATCCTCTTAACCGGGGATTCCTCATCGAACTCGTCTTTGATTTCCCCTACCAGCTCTTCGATCAGGTCCTCGATGGTCACCATTCCCGAAATAGCGCCGTACTCGTTGACGACAATGGCGAGGTGGGTGCGCCCCCTCTGCATGACTTTCAGAATGGCGCTGATTTTCGTGGTCTCCGGCACAAAATACGCCCGATGCAGAAGACTCCGTATATCAACTTCCTGTTTCTTCGTGAGCGCCGTGAGGACGTCCTTCTGGTAGAGGACCCCGAGGATATCGTTGAGGTCCTTTCCGTAAACCGGATACCGGGAAAAATGCTCCGTCACGAGAACTTCCAGTACCGCGTCGAGGGGGGTATCGACCTGGAGAGCGGCCATCTGGGTCACCGGCACCATAACCTCCTTGGCCGATATGTCCGTAAACTCCAGGACGTTCTGTATCATCTTCTGCTCGTGTTCCTTGATCTCCCCTTCCTCGGTACCGATATCAACCAGGGCCACGAGTTCCCCTTCCGTCATGGTCTTTCCCCGCACGGGTCCGAAGGCGTCAAAGAGTTTCCCGAAAAACCAGGTGATCGGACTTAACGCCCGGTCGAGAAAGTAAATGGGATAGGCGCTCGCAAAGGCAAAACCCACGGCGTGGCGTTGTGCGAACCCTTTGGGGATGATCTCGCCGAACACGAGAATCATGAACGTGGTGGCGCCCGTAGCGATCCCGAGCCCCATGGATCCGAAGAAGTCCGTGGCAACCACCGTGGCGAGCGAGGCGACAAAGACGTTTACCAGATTGTTCCCGATAAGAATCGTCGTAAGGAGGTGCTGGGGGCGGTTTTTCAGCGCGGCTATAAGCGACGATACCCGGCCGGGCCGTTCCTCCGCGAGGGCCCGGACTTTCGCCGGAGAAAGGGAAACGAAGGCCACCTCCACAGCCGAGAAAAAACCCGACAGAAGGAGCAGGAACCCGAAGACGACGATCAAGAACAAATTGCCGGGGTCATCGTCCATAGGATCAAATTATACCATAAATACCGGCACGTTGCGCCCCGGTTTATCCCGGATAGAGGGGGTGGCCCGATCGGGGAAAGACGCCTCCCGCCTCTCCCCTCCTCAAGAGTTCCCGAACAGCCGACTCGCCCTCGGGGCCGAGCCGTTCGGTGAAATCCGTGACGTAGAGATCAATATGGCTCAGGATAACCCCGTCGTCGGTCTCCTGGGCGTGCTCCTTCACATAGGAACGGGACGCTTCCCGGTCGCGTCGCGCATACTTCAGGCTTTCCCGAATCAAGCCCTCCAGTGTCTCTATCGTCTCACGCCCGAGATCCCGTCGGGCCGCAATTCCCCCAAGGGGTATCGGCAGGCCGGTCTCTTCTTCCCACCAGGCCCCGAGGTCGATGATTTCCATGAGACCGGCCGCCTGGTAGGTAAATCTGCTTTCGTGAATAATAAGCCCCGCTTGGACCTCGCCGGTCCCCACGGCCCCGATAATGCGGTCAAAAGGCATCGGAACCGCGGTTTTCCAGAGTTCCGGGGCCGCGAGTCGCAAAAGCAGGGCAGCGGTGGTCAAATGCCCGGGTATCGCGATAGATTTGCCGCGGAGTTCTTCAAGCCCCGTTCGATCCCGGGACACCAGAAGAGGGCCGCACCCCCTGCCGAGGGCGGCGCCGGACCTGAGGAGGACGTAACGGTCCCGCACGTGCCCCAAGGCATGAAACGAAACTTTCGTCACGTCGAGGCGTCCATACAACGCCCCCTCGTTGAGGGTCTCCACGTCATCGAGACGAACCTTGAAACCGTATCCTCGGGTATCGATGCGCCCGTGGACCAGGGCGTCAAAGAGAAAGGTGTCGTTCGGGCAGGGAGAGTAGCCTAACGTAAGTTCCATTGCCACGGATTATCCCGTACTGATGGATTCCAGGAACGCCACGACGGCCTCCGACGCGGCACGGGCCCCGTCGGCAAGACGCCACCGGGTCCGATCCCTACGGCCGACTAAATTACTGATTCCCCGCACCTCCGCAAAAGGTATCTTGTACGCAGAGGCCACCTGGGCAAGCGCGGCGCCTTCCATGTTCTCGCACACGGCGCGGTGCCGTCTCCTTAACCTTCCTGCACGCTTATCCGTTCCCGTACACGTCGACACGGTCAGGAACGGTCCGGTACGGACGGTCCGCGCCCCTGTTCGAATCGCCGCGGTCAGTCGAGCCGTCATCGCCTCGTCACAGGGAAACGCCGCGCTTATACGGGCGTCCTCCGGAAGCCCCATCGACGCAATACCCCGGAATCCGGCACCGGTTGCCACCCCCTCGTCGGCGCATATTTCGCTTTCGGCCACGGCAATTCCCGCAACCGGAATACCCGCGCCCGGGTAAGCCCCTCCCACACCGAACCCCAGCACCCCCGTAATCGAAACCCGCTCGAGCAGAGTAGTCAAAGCCTGGGCGGCGTTCACCTTGCCGACACCGGTAACCGTAACGACCACCGGCAACGACCCAAACTTCCCCTGTATGAAACGCCCGGGACCCAGATCATGTTCGCGGACACCCCGAAGGGCGAAAACAAGATCCCGCGCTTCAAACCAGCCCGAGCAGACAAGAGCAAGTGCCCCAACCATGGCACTATTATCCTGGAAAACGGGGGTGGCTGTCAGTAATATGCGGGGGCAGGTGAGTGATTATTACAACCCCGACCCGATTCTATACCGACCCGATTCTATACCGGCCCGATTCTATACCGGCCCGATTCTATACCGGGTCTGGATCAGAGCGACGGAACCGTAAAGGCGACCGACTGTTCCGCGGTAAAGAGTCCCCTGTTAAGAACCAGCGCCCCGATTATGGGATCCGTCTGAAAGAGGCTCACGACCCGGGGGCGGCGTTCAAGCCGATTATAGGAATTCCTCCGGATGTTCTGTATTGCAACACGGGACCTTAAACGGCCCGTACCGCCGAGAAGCCCAAGGGCCTGCCAGTCGTTTACGTCACGGGGCGAGACCGCGGACAACTCCGCAACGACCGCAACTGTCGAGTCCTTCACCTTTTCCGTCACGTCCCGGTAGAAATCCTCCTGGCAACGTCCGATAAACCCGCCGCCCACAAAGACCGCGCGCACGCCAACCTGGTCGAGAAACGCAACTAATTTTTCAAGCGTGCGATCATCCACGAACCCCCGGGTCGCCGACGTGGATTCCAGATAGAGAAACGAATCGGTGAGGGCCGAAACTTCGTTCAGGTATCGGGCATACTCATCAAGCCCGTCCTCGTGAAAGCGATAGTTCGGGTGCCGCCGGTATTTGCCGGGGACAACAAAGATGACGACGTGGTTTTCCGCGGCCGCGTACTGGAGAAACTCCTTTTCGATCCTCACCTGCTCCCGCATAAGTTCCTCCACCGGATCCTTTGAGTGGGGCATGAGCAGGTACCAATCCACCAGATTATAAACCGGATCCCCGGCGCGGTAAGGAATCGAAAGACTCCTCTGCTGGAAATACAGATAATAAGCGGGGTGAACCATCACGTACACCTTGCCGTTTTCCCGGGAAACAATGTCGCGGAAGGCCATGACCTCGTCCGGACTCAGTTCGGTAAGATTACGGACACCGATGCCCATGTAACGGGTCCGGTACCAGTCGATCCGGTCTTCGAGGCCCTGCTTGCGCTCCTGAACCGTCCGCACCAGCTCCCTCGCCCGTTGGGCATCCGGAGCGCTCAGGGCCGACGTCGGCATCGATAGAGCTTCGTCGGCCCGGTTCGCCCTCTCCCCCGTGGACACGCAACCCGTGCCCAAAAGGAAAAGGAACACACCGAAAAGGACGACTGATCGTCCACGTCTAGGAAGCGATAACGTAATTTTCACCTGAAAACCCGTTATTCACATGCAAATGTCGTGCTTCTTGAACAGGATTTCTTTTATGACAGTTTTTCAGTTACTTACATCCCCCCCATAGGGGAGCTGCCGGCAAACCCTCCCGTATGATTGCGAGTATTAACGCAGGCACGGCAGGGAGTATGCGCCGTTTCGCGCCGGGAACAAGAAAAAAGCGGGAGACCCCGAGGGACCTCCCGCCGTTGAGCTTACGAGTCGAGCTTAAAGGCTCTTTGCAATGATCGGGGCGATTACGAGAGAGACGATCGCCATAAGTTTGATCACGATGTTCATGGACGGACCGGAGGTATCCTTGAACGGGTCACCCACGGTGTCGCCCACGACGGCGGCCTTGTGGGAATCGGAACCCTTGCCGCCGTGGTGGCCGGACTCGATGTATTTCTTGCCGTTATCCCAGGCGCCTCCGGCATTGGACATCATGAGCCCGAGAAGGATGCCGCAAATCGTAGCACCTGCCAGCATACCACCGAGGGCCACCGGGCCGAGAAGGAATCCGACCGCTACAGGGGCGATGATGGCCGTAAGACCCGGAACAATCATCATCTTCAGCGCCGCCGTCGTACTGATATCCACGCACTTCTCGGTATCCGGCTTGGCGTTGGCGTCACCGGCGAGAAGGCCCGGAATCTCCCGGAACTGGCGCCGGATCTCTTCCACCATGGTCATGGCCGCCTTACCGACCGCCGTCATCGTGAGCGCCGCGATGAAGAACGGAATAATTCCGCCGAGGAGCATACCGATAACAACGCTGGGCTCGGTCACGACGATCGACATGGTTTTCTGCGCCGCATGCTCGACGGCCGTCTTATAGGCCGAAAACAGAGCAAGGGCCGTCAGGGCCGCGGAACCGATGGCGAATCCTTTCCCGATGGCGGCGGTGGTGTTTCCGATGGCGTCCAGGGAATCCGTGATTTCCCGGGTGTCCTCACCAAGGCCGGCCATCTCGGAAATACCGCCGGCGTTGTCCGCAACCGGACCGTAGGCGTCAACACTCATGGTAACGCCGACCGTACCGAGCATACCCACTGCCGCAATGGCGATACCGTAGAGCCCCGCGTAGGTCGAAGCAACCCAGATAGCGATACACATGGCGATTACCGGAAGCGCCACCGATTCAAGTCCGACGGCAAGGCCGGTGATAATGTTCGTGCCGGGACCCGTGTTGGAAGACCGGGCGATCTTTTTCACCGGGCCGTACATACCCGTGTAGTACTCGGTAAGGAGACCGATGGCAATACCGCCGAAACAACCGATAACAAGGGCGTAGAAAACGCCGATGCTGATACCGACCTGTTGTATTCCGAAGTAACCGCCGATGAGAAACAACGCCGCCGCGATGAACGTGGAGTACCGCAGGGCCTTCGCCGCATCCAACTTTTCAAGAACCTTCATCGACATGATGCCGAGCAGGGAGGCGACAAACCCGATCACAGTGAGCACGAGCGGGAGGGCCATAAGGCTTGTCCGCGTGGCGTCCACGTCGCCGGACAGGCCGAGGTTTGCCACTTTCGAGCCCGCGGCCGCCGTGGCGCCGAGCGCGATCGCAGCGATCATCGAGCCCACATACGACTCGAAGAGGTCGGCGCCGAGACCGGCCACGTCGCCGACGTTATCGCCGACGTTGTCGGCAATCACGCCGGGATTCCGCGGGTCGTCCTCAGGGATTCCGGCCTCGACCTTACCCACGAGATCCGCGCCCACATCGGCCGTCTTGGTGTAAATTCCGCCGCCGACACGCATGAACAGGGCGATCATCGAGGCGCCCATGGCAAATCCGTTGATGTGCTTTACCGTTTCAATATCCCCGGGGGCGACATAGAGATAATAGAACATACCGACACCGACCAGACCGAGACTCGCAACGGCAAGCCCCATGACCGCGCCGCCGTTAAAGGCCACGGAAAGGGCCTTGGACGGATCAGGCTTGTATGTCTCGGCGGCCTGGGCGGTACGGACGTTTGCCTTCGTGGCCCCTTTCATGCCGATAAACCCGGCCGCAACGGAACAGACGGCCCCCACGACGAACGCAAACGCCGTCTTGACGCCAAGGCCCATGGCCAGAAGGCCCGCAACGACAACAACAAAGAGACTCAGGACCTTGTACTGCCGAAAGAGGTAGACCATCGCCCCCGCGTGGATCTGTTCTGCAATCTCCACCATGAGGCCCGTGCCCGCCGGTTTCCTCGCAACCGCGAAATAAAACCACAGCGCACACCCAAGCCCAACGACCCCGAATATCGGGGAGTACAGCGCTAAATTCTCCATGCAATCCCTCCTCTAATAAATTATATTTGTACGGAACCCGCTACCTTCGGCCGACACCGAGACCCCGGTCATCCGGGGTAGTCGGAAAAGAGATATTCTTTGAGGTAATGGTTTTCCGCTCTGAGATTCGTTACCTGGGCCTTGACCACGTCCCGAATCGAGATCATGCCGACAAGTTCTTTCTCCGCGACGACGGGTAAGTGGCGGATCCGGTTTTTGATCATGATGTTGACCACATAGCACAGGTCCTCGTCGGACTCCACAACGATCAGGTTCGTTGACATGGCATCCTTCACCGGCACTTCCCGGAACCACTTCGTACTTTCCTTTGCCATGTAGCATTTCAGCACGTCCCGTTCGGTAAACATCCCCGTCGGTTTGCCGTCCTTCATGACGATAAGCGCCCCGACCTCGTGTTCCACCATCTGCTGGATTGCGTCGGCAACGCTCTTGTCCTGGTCGATACTGAAGAGTTCCCGTTTTTTCCCGCCCAAAAGATTCGAAACTGTCGGCATACTCGATACCCCTTTTCTGCCCGACCGCGGCCGGGCGGCATTCCCGATTGTACCTGAAACCGCCGTCTCAGTTGTCGCGTCCCGTCTGCTTGGCAAACACGAGAGCGGTCGTGCGATAGACCATGTGGGCCATCTTAGAAAACGGTGCATAGGCAAACAGGAAAAACACACAAACCAGGTGAATGAAATACGTGCCGTAGGCGAGAGGCGCTACGTTGAGTACAGCACGGAACCCCCAGGAGAGTGCGCCCGAAAGCCCGACGGCGGCCACCAGGCCGATAAAGAGCCAGTCGAAATAACTCCCCTTGCCTGCCTGGTCGGCCTTCGCATTACGGTTGGTGAAGATCTGAAAAATCCCGAAGAGCAGAAGACACATACCGACAAAGCCGATCCATTTCACCGGATTGGACATGAGGTACGGGGCCTCGATATGGAGCAGACCGAAATGAGTGCCCCACTCAAAGACCAGGGCGATGGTCGTGGTGATCGCAAGAAGTACGAAGCCCCAGAAGGTGATCTTATGAGCCGTGACCCGCCCTTTCTGGACGTCGCATTTATCAAACCGTTTATGGCTGATGAATTCCGTAATCACGTCCACCAGGGCCGAGGTCCAGGAACCACGCGGCGTCAGCCCGGTGGATGCCTTCATCCCGGCATAGTATTTCTTTACACCGTTAAAGAACGTGAACACGGCAAAGAGGGCCGCCGGGATGAACACCGCGTCCACCGCCAGAGTCGGCACCATTTTCCCGTACACGATCGGGCCGGTCATATTTCCTGCATTCATCAGAGCGATCGCGCCGAAAATTGCTGCGGGAAGAAGGATCAAGGGAACAAGCCCGCCGGGACTGCCCACGAGTTTCCCCAGCACGGAGGGCGACGAATTTTCCTGAATCGCCATCTTCCGGACCGCACCGAGAACTTCGCCCGGTTTCGCCCCACGGGGGCAGTACGCGGTGCAGTCGCTGCACTGGTGGCACAACCAGATATCCGGATCGTTCACCAGGCGGTCTTTGAGCCCCCACTGGGCCCAGACCATTTCTTTCCGCGGAAACGGCTTATCGTCCGGCGCCATGTTGCAAACCACCGAACACGTCGCACACTGAAAACACTTCTTGAGGGACTCTCCTCCCCCGGCCCTGAGTTCCCGAACGAAATCGAGATCGGGCGTGAGCAGTTTCGCTCCGTCTGCCATTCTGCAATCCCTCCCTTACGTACCTAAGCTAGAAGCCCTTCATCGGGTTAAACCCGACACCTTCGATGGTCTCGAGAAACTCGTCGAGGATCCCCGGCAGTTTGTCGTATTCGTCGATCGCCAGCTGAACCTGGGTGACCCGCTCGGGTTCCAGGGCCAGACGCTTCAGGGTGTCGGCCACGTTCTCCATCCGGCGGTTTGCAAGCTCCGACCCCTTGGCGAAGTGGCACTGGTAGTCGTCGCCGTATTTGCATCCGATAAGGATGGCCCCGTCGAATCCTTTGCTCATGGCGTCGGCGATCCAGATCACATTGACGGAACCGAGACACCGCACCGGGATATAGCGGATATAGGGATTCAGCCGGACCTTGTTCCGGGCTGCCATGTCCAACGCCGGCAGGGCGTCGTTTTCACAGACAAACGCGATGATCCGGTACTTGCCGTCGTCCTCCTCGGGCACCTCGCACTCCTTGACCATGGAACCGATCATATCGATCGAATAGTTCTTAAAGGAAATTATCCGCTCCGGACACGCGCCCATACAGGTGCCGCACCGTCGGCACCGGGTGGGGTTCGGCTTGGGTGTACCCTTTTCATCGTCGTCCAAGGCGCCGAAGGGGCATTCCTCCGTGCACCGTTTACACTGGGTACAGCGCTGGAAATAAAACTCGGGATAACTCGTATCGCCCGACCGGGGGTGTACCGCCATACCCCGGTTACTGGACTCCATGCACTGTATGGCCTTGAGCGCCGCACCCGTAGCGTCCTCCATGCAATCCGCCATGGGGAGGGTCTGCCGCACGCAACCGGCGGAGTAGATCCCGGTCCGGCGGGTCTCGTAGGGGAAACAGATATAGTTGGAATCAGCATAGCCGTCGAAGAGTTCGAGATCGATGAACTCGGGGCCCTGACGGTAGGCGAGGTTGATTATAGGCTCGTCCTTCGTCGCCGGGACCATGCCGGTCGCAAGGACAACGGCATCCACTTCGACCTTAATGTCTTCGCCGAGAAGGGTGTCTTTCGCAGTGACGGTCAGGTTCCCGCCGTTTTCGGCGACCGATACCACCTCGCCACGGGTAAGAAAGATCCCTTCCTCGTCCTGGATGTTCTTATAGAAATGCTCGTAGCGCCCGGGTGTGCGCATGTGTTTATAGAAGATAAAAGACTTGCCGTCCGCGGGGTGGTCATCCCGCACGTACCGGGCCTGCTTGAGCGCCACCATACTCGTGACGGACGATGCATACGGGAAATCCCTGTCGTCACCGTCCACCCCCGGGCTCTGGATAAAAGCGACCGATTTGAAATTGGTTTTACCCTTGGCCGCCAGTTCCTCGAACTGGACATTCGTCATAACGTTCTTGAGCGTCCCGTAACCGAGATGGGCAAACTCCCCGTCCTCGGGTTCATAAGGTTTCCATCCGGCCGCCACCACGACCGCTCCGAACCGTTCCGCATCGGGATCTTTGTTCAGAATATCCTCGCAATTCTGGAGATCCGCGGCCACCTCGTCCGGCGGGGTCCCTTCCGCCTGAGTCTCCTTCTCGGCTTCCTCCTCGTCCCCGGCCTCCTTCTTCGGCGGCACATCCCACTGGGACGTACTCCCGGCAACCTTGAACGAGACCTCGAACATGGCCGGCGCACCGCCGATCCGGGCCACCTCGTGCCCGGTACGCACCTCGATACGTTCGTGGGCGTTGACCTTCTTTATCAAATCATCGGCCAGCGTCGGGGTCTGGAGATCCGTAAACGGAGCTTCCGTGGGCAGGTGTTTTCTCACCTTCTTGGCGTAACCGCCGAGTTCCTGCTCCCTTTCCACAATAAGAACGTCGTAGCCGGTATCCGCAACCTCCAGGGCCGCCTTCATGCCGGTGACGCCGCCGCCGATCACCAGGACTTTCTTAACGAACTCGTCTTCGTACGGCTCGGGCATCTCGGTCTTCTGAGCCTTGACGATCCCCATGCGGATATAGTCTTCGGCGAGCATCTGGACATCGTCCTGATCCCATTCCTTCGCCGACACATCTCCGCCGCCGCCGAAACCGCCGCCGCTCTGGAACGCACCGCCGCCGCCACTCTGGAAACCACCGCCGCCGCTCTGGAAACCGCTGGCGCCGCCGACCTCTTCTTCCTCTTCGGTCTCCTCGGCAGCCGCCTCCTCCGCAGATTCTTCTTCGGCAGTACCCTCCTTGAGTTCGTGACTCCAGACAACGCCTTCCCGGAGGCTCACCCGTTCGACGATCTTGTCCGCCCCGAAGTCGAAGGTATCCCAATGCACCCTTGATGAGCACGCGGCAATGATCAGGGTATTGATCCCCTCGCCGTCAATATCCGCCTTCATCTCGGCAACACCGGCGTCGCCGCAGGCGGCGTCCAGGGTCTTCAGGACCGGCGGGTTGTATTCGCTTTTTGCAAGTGCCGAGAGCTTGTCCACGTCAAGCCGCTCGGCGATCTCACAGCCTTTGCAGATATATACCCCTAACTTCTTTTCCATTGCGTCTCCCATCTTGCGCCTACCTCCTCACCATGTTCTGAATGGCCTTGAGCGCCGCACCGGTAGAACTCTGGGCACTGAGGACCACGTCCCCCGGCTTCTTCGCCACGCCGGCGGGGATAAGGTCCCCGGGGAGAAGGAAATTATTTTCATCGTAGGACGCATTGCCGGGTATCCGGGCCTGCTCCGTCGAGGGCTCCATCCCCGTGGCCAGCACAACCATATCCACGGTTACCTTGGTCAGGTCACCGCCGATTGCGTCCTCGGCGGTAACGGTCACCGCTCCCGAGGAAGGATCCTCCTCGATCTTCGCGACCTTGCCTTTGACAAAGGAGACGTTTTCGTCTTCCTTGATCTTCTGATAAAACTTCTCGTACCGGCCCGGCGTTCTCAGGTCGATGTAAAACACCGTCGCCTTGGACTCCGGCAACTTCTCCCTGAGATACGTAACCTGTTTGAGGCTTGCCATGCAGCAGATGTACGAGCAGTAGGAGAGATGATTCTCGTCCCGTGACCCTGCGCACTGAACGAACGCCACGCTCTCCACTTCCTTGCCGTCGGAGGGCCGGAGGATCTTGCCCCCGGTGGGTCCGTTCGGCGCCGCAAGACGCTCCATCATCATATTGGTGATTACGTTCTTTGCTGAACCGAATCCCAGGTTGTCCATCTTCGTCGCGTCATAGGGGTTCCAACCGGTCGCCCACACGACGGAGGCCACCTTCAACGTGAACGTGTTGGGTTTCATATCCAGGTCGATCGCGTCGTAGGGGCAGGCCTCTTTGCACTTTTTTCCGGCCTCAGTGCCCGCGATGGACGCGTCCAGGACGTAGCGATGAGGAAAGGCCATGCTGTGGGGCAGGTATGCGGCCTTTCGCGTATTCATCCCGAAGTTGAAGTCGTTGGGGATCTCCACGTCGCAGGCCTCTTCACATTTGCCGCACATCGTACAGCGGCCGTTGACGTAACGGGGCTTCTCCGTAAGGGTTACTTCAAAATTTCCCGGACTACCCGAGATCTTGTCGACTTCCGTGAGGGTGAAAACCTTGACCCGCTTGTTGCCCTTGATCCGTTTGTAGTTGATCTCCAACCCGCAGGTGGGCGGACAGAGCTTCGGAAAATACTTATTTAACTGCGCGACACGCCCCCCGAGAGAAGGCTGTTTCTCTACGAGATATACGTCGTGGCCGACCTCGGCAACTTCGAGCGCTGTCGTGATGCCGCTGATGCCGCCACCAACGACGAGTACGCCGCCCGTGCCCGGTCCCGTCTCTACCGTCATACGATTCCTCCCTAACTAATAAAGTTGTATTACCGTGCGATACCTTAACATGCGGGTTGAAGGTCGGCTATGCCGCGTGGGGCACGCCCCGCGCTCTCCAGAGCCCCGTTTCTAAAATCGTCGCAACCCCGGGACGCACTGCTCACCGCCCCACGGCTTCGAGAATTCCAGAAACCAATCCGCCCTGCCGGCCGGACGGCCGTTGACCTGCGGGGCGGGGCATCGAGCCCCGCCCCGCGGTCGCGTAACCGGCCGGATGGGGGCCCCGAGGCCCCCGAACCGGTTTTAGATTGCGGAATCCGTGATAATCTGGATGTACTCCTTCTTGAAGGTGTCCCACTTCTTGTTCTCGACGTCGTACTTGGAGTTGACGAAACACCTCCAGTTTTCCTCGTCGACAAAGTCGTAGTCCATCTTGTAGTAGAAACCGGGGTACCGGCTTTCCTTCCGGAAATAAATGTGCCGGAGGTGGGCCTCCACCGTCCAGAGGCGATGGTAGTTCTCCCATGCCCGCATGAGTTCGTGGAGATCGCCGGCGGCCATCTTCTCGGAGTCCTCATGGAGCATGTCGAGCCGGGCCTGGGCGGTTTCCAGCATCTTGTCGGACGTGGTATACCACGTGGCAATACCCGCGCCGTATTCGTCGGTGATCTTGATCAGGCGAAGGAGGAAACCCTTCGGCTTGATGAAGTTCGGGTTGACGTCCCGGTGGGTGGAGGCATCTTTATGCTCGAACCAGTTGCGGACCGGGAGGTAGACCTCTTCGGCCAGCTCCTTGGCGGACTGCTTGATCGTCGGGGTGAAATCCGAGTTGTTCTGGAGGTACTTCACCATCTGCTTGGCGGCGATCCGGCCTTCGGCGTGGGAACCGGAGGAGAACTTATGACCGGAAGCGCCGACGCCGTCACCGGCGGTAAACAGGCCGCTCACCGTGGTCATCTGCTTGTAGGCAACACCCTTGGCATCGCGGACCTTATAAGATTCGGGAACCCAGTCCTCGTCCGGACCGCCGACCCAGATGCCGCAGCAGCCGGAGTGGGAGCCCAGGAGGTACGGCTCGGTGGGCATAAGTTCTGAACCGACTTTTTCCGGCTCGATGTTCATGCCTGCCCAGAGACCAGCCTGACCGACGGACATATCGAGGAAGTCTTCCCAGGCCTCGGCCTCAAGGTGCTTGACTTCCTTCGGGGTCATGGTCGACGCCAGGGTCTGAAGAGCGGTCGCGGTGTCCATGTAGACGGGCCCACGGCCTTCCTTGTATTCCTTGAGCATCAGGTGGTTCCGGAGACAGCTCGCCGGGACCTTCGCCAAGCCATAGGGCGGATAGTCCTTGAGCATCTCTTTATTGGTGGCCATGTAGTTCTCGCCCATGTTGTTCGTAGCCTTGGCTTTGAACAGGAGGAACCACGCACCCACCGGACCGTAGCCGTCCTTGAAACGGGCGGGGACGAAACGGTTTTCCATCATGGTAAGCTCGGCGCCGACCTGGGCGACGAGGGTGTAGGTGGAACCCGCGTTCCATACCGGGTACCAGCACCGGCCCATGCCTTCACCGGTTGCCCGGGGACGGAACACGTTGACGGCGCCGCCGCAGGCGACCATCATGACCTTGGCCTTGATAACGAATACTTTGTTCTCCCGCGTGCTGATACCGACCGCACCGGCGATCCGGTTCGGCTCGTTGGCATCGAGAAGGAGTTTGACGATGAAGCAGCGCTCGATGATATTGTCGGCACCGAGGGCGGCCTTGGCGGCCTCGGCAACGATCCGCTTGTACGACTCGCCGTTGATCATGATCTGCCAGCGGCCCGAACGTACGCACTTACCGCCGTCTTTCAGCGCCGGAAGGCCCTTGGAACCATCGTGACTCTTGCCGTCGTCACCGGTCTTCCAGATCGGGAGACCCCACTCCTCAAAAAGGTGCACGGAGTTGTCGACGTGACGGCCCGTGTCAAAGATAAGGTCCTCACGCACAACACCCATGAGGTCGTTCCGGATCATCCGGACGTAGTCCTCGGGGGAGTTGTCGCCGAGGTAGGTGTTAATCGCCGACAGGCCCTGGGCCACGGCGCCGGAGCGCTCGAGGGCGGCCTTGTCCACGAGGAGAATCTTCGTGTCGTCGGAGGCCCATTTCTTGATTTCATAAGCCGTACCGCATGCAGCCATGCCGCCGCCGACAATAAGAATGTCCGTTTCTTTTTCTACAATCTCGGGATCCAGTGTGCAGGGAAGCTCGCCACCGGGCTGATTTGGCAATGCCATATTTATTTCCTCCTATTCATTGATTGGTTCAAATTTTTGCTTTCGATCCGAGGGACCGGTCTTACTTCACCATCTGGGCCGCATCGGGCACGGGAATGCTCTCTTCGTTGTAGAGGAGGCTGTCGTTGATGTCTTTGCCCTTCTGGTCGTTCTTCGGGTCGATCGATCCTTCCGGAGTGGTACGGATGGGGAACTTGAACCGCTTGAGGTTGCCGTTCCTGAACCGGATGGTCCACATAATCGAGTCGGAACTCATCATCGGGGCCACGAGACCGCCGAGAGGAACGATGTCGGAATACGCACGAATCTCGATCGCACCCTGGGGGCAGATCTTCGCGCAGGAATAACATTCCCAGCACGCATCAGGTTCCTGGTTGTACGCCTTCATCTGATCGGTGTTGAGTACCATCAGGTCGTTGGGACAGATGTACATGCAGGCGGTCTTCTCGCCGCCTTTACACCCGTCGCATTTTTCAGGATTCACAAAGCTTGGCATAACCCTTTCTCCTTCTCATGAGAATATCTCGCAACACCCAACGGTGTGCGTAACTCTGGCTGGCCGTGTTTCCGGCCGTGTTCCGTTTCCGGAAACCACCTCCCTTCAGAATCGGTGTTCTCCGCGCCTGAGTCGTCAGGGTCGGAGGGTATTTCACAGCGGGTCAAACCCTAAGCGTCTGCCCCGCACATTCACCCGATTGCGCAATACGGCACGCGACAACTGCGCCGGGTCTTTTTTTCGGTGGTTGAGAAACGGTACGAAACCCTTCGGACCGCTATAGACAACCGCCCCCCGGCAGTTTCGCCCGAGAACCTGTAGTCCGCGCTCAACCGTGCGCGAACACACCGCTCCCGGAAAAAACAGGGACTATAATCACTAAAAGCTTCCCGGATTTTCCAGTAAAAAATTAAAATTAAAACATTAATTATTCTTATATTCATTTTTCCATGAAAAACCGGGGCGTTAACCCGGTCTTCTCACGGTGTTTCGTCGCTCGGTGCCGGAAAGCGGCATGACCATGCAAAGCGAAACGCACTCCCCGAAGCTTGCTGCGGGGTGAGTGAGCGGATCTGATAGATACTGGTTCATTGCATGGGGCACTCCCCGTGCCTCACCAAGGGGAGCTTCGATACGAGACGCGCGCGGCTTTGGGCGCGCAGGTCCCGCCGTGGCGGGATCGAACACCCACATCGAGCGCAACGCGGGAGCCTTGGGGCTTTCCGGGTTCCGTAGTCCCTCTGTGGCGGAATGCGAAATCCGGGTCAGGCCCCGGCTACGGCCGTGGTCTCTTGAGACGACTCTACCGTCCCGACCATGGCCGTGGGGGCCTTGTGAGTCCCCAGGATGGCCTTTTTGGGACACTTTACAACACATATGCCGCAACCGATGCATCGTGCCGCATCAATTACGTGCTTCTCCTTCAGCTCGCCGCTCGCAGCGTTTACGGGGCAGACCTTCGCACAGATATGACATCCGTTACATTTATCCGTAATATAGGCCTTTACCCGTTCGGGCAGATAATCCCGGATTGCCCCGGTGGGGCATTTCGAAACACAGAGGCCGCAGGCCTCACAACGGGCGAAATCAATCCGGGCCAGATTGTCCTCGAGATCAATGGCGTTATAGGGACAGGTCTTTACACAGGTGCCGCATCCAATACAGCCCACGGAGCAGTTCTTACGAACCACGGGCCCCTTGTCCTTGGACCGACAACTTATGACCACCGGTTTCGCCTGCGGGCCGATCTCCAGCACATTCTTCGGGCAGGTCGCAACGCATTTACCGCAGGCCGTACACTTGGCCGGGTCCACGACGGGGAGACCTTCGTCCAGTACATGAATCGCATCAAAGGGACACGCCCGTTCGCACGAACCATAGCCGAGGCATCCGTAGACGCAGGATTTATCGCCCCCGCCCGCAAGAACCGCCGCCCGGCAGTCCCGCACTCCCTCGTACTGATATCTCCGCTTGGCCTTCCCCTCGCCCCCCTGGCAGAAAAGCCGCACAATCCGCGGTTCGACCGCCTCCGCTACCTTGCCGGTGATCTCGGCGACCGCTTTGGCGGACCGGTCACCGCCCGGTGTACAGAGGTTTACCGGTACGTCCGGGTCCGTCACCACGGCCTCCGCGTACGACTGACACCCCGCGTAGCCACAGGCCCCGCAGTGGGCGTTCGCCAGGACTTCCTTGACCTCTTCGATCCGCGGATCCATATAAACTTGGAACTTCTTCGCCGTTACCGCCAGAGCAAATCCGAACACCGCACCGATTCCCCCGACAAAAGCCAGGGTAAACTTCACGGTGCTGACGAGATCAACGGTCTCCTTCGCCTCGATCCCGCCTCCCACACCCACCTGGGGCAGAGGCAGGCCCCGGAGCAGTTCCGGAAGACCGAGGTCGTTTAAGGTTCTCAGGAATTGATGTAAAAGGTCTAGGGTTTCCATAGTTCCACCTGCCTGTTGTCGTCTAGAGGGTTATCAGCCCGGCGAACCCCGTGAACGCCAGGGCGATGAGACCGGTCGTTACAAAGGCCAAGGGAAGGCCCTTGAAGGGACCCGGGACATCTGCAAGTTCCAGGCGTTCCCGAATGCTGGCCATGATGACCAGGGCCAGGCCGAAACCGAGACCGGAACCCACACCGAAAAAGATGCTTTCCAGGAAACCCAGGTTTTCTCCCGCGTTATGGAGCGGCACTGCAATGATAATGCAGTTCGTGGCGATAAGCGCCAGATAAACGCCGAGTTTGTAGTAGAGCCCGGGGCTCACTTTGCGCATGATCGTGTCCGACGCCTGCACCAGGGCCGCAACCACGCCGATAAAGATCACAATCTTCAAGAACGTAATCTCAAGCGGCACCATTACAAAGGTAAAGATAACCCAGCTCAGGGCCGCGCTCACGACCATCACCGCCATGAATGTAATACTCATGCCCACAGCGGTTTCCATCTTCTTGGACACGCCGAAGAAGATACAGAGCCCGAGGAACCGGGTAAACACAAAGTTATTGATCAGCGATGCCGCAATAACCAGTTCGAGGAGATGTTTCCAGTCCATCGGCTACCCCCTAATGGCCGGCGGCGGCCTTGGCCTTGCCGCGGCTTTCCATCCAGTTGAAAAACGCCATGAGTATTCCCACCGCGAAGAACCCCCCGGCGGGCAGAATCATTATGAGCAGGGGTTTCGTCTCCGGGAGAAGTTCAAACCCCCACAGGCTCGCCCTGCCCAGCAATTCCCGGAAAAAGCTGATGATGCTCAGCGCCACGAGAAACCCGATGCCCATGCCGATACCGTCGAACATGGACGGCGTCACTTTATTCTTCGATGCGAAAAGTTCCGCCCGGGCAAGGATCGAGGCGAAGGCCACGATCAACTGAATATAGAGCCCCATCTGCTTGTAGGCTTCCCGGGCAAAGGCGGCCATACCCATATCGGTTACCGAAACCCACCCCGAGATAATCAGCATATAGACGGGAATTCGGACACGGGGATGGATCACCTTCCGGAGTGCCGCCACGGTTATGTTCACCATGGTCTGCACAAAAAGTACGGCGACCCCCATGAGGAAGCCGTTTCTCAGGTTATTGGTAACGGCGATGGACGGACACAGGCTGATCGCCAGCCGGAAGATCGTGTTTTCGGCAAAGATGCCGTTTTTAATAAGTTCCCACTTCGTCATTTCTGTTCCATGACTCATATCAGTGCCCCTCCTCCCCGTGCCCGGAGATGTCTTCGCCCGCAAGATATTTCTTCAGGAATACGACGCCTTTTTGCACCGCGTCTTCCGTCACGGCCCGGCTAGATATGGTTGCACCGGAAATAGCCTGGACGTATGGGGTGTCGGGATTACCGGACTTATCCACCTTCAAGGTCTCGACCGTTTTGCCGGCGAACTGCTTCTGCCATCTCTCTCTTTCGATCTCATCGCCGAGGCCCGGGGTCTCCCCGTGGTGCAGGATGTCGATCTTCTGGACCGTCATTTCCTTGTTCACCGCAACCAGCGTATCGATATAACTGGAGTACCCTTTACCGAATGACTGGACAATATAGCCCACAACCACGTCGCCCTGGCGCACCTGATAGACCTCGCCGTGCTTCCCATGGGGCGACCAGTCCGTGAGCTTATCCTTTTCCAGGTCGATCTCCGTTCCCGGGATCATGGCCCGCAACGCCTGCTTTTTTTCCTCTTTATTTTTCAAGAAGATGATGGGCGAGGTCTTTGCGTAGACAGCCGCCAGGATAAATCCGCCCGCCAGATAGATAAGGATCAGGTTGACCGTAATCTTGAAGATTTCCTTCGTGCTGACCTGCTGGCTCATTTCGCGACCTCCTCCTTTCGCTCACCAAAAGTCTTTGTACGGTACTTCCGGTCAAGCATGGGAGCAAAACAGTTCATGAGGAGGATGGCGAACATCACACCCTCGGGATAGCCGCCCTTCAAGCGGATGAGCATCGTGAGCGCACCGCATCCCACACCGAAGATGACTTGGGCCTTCCGAACGTTGGGGGCGGTCACGTAATCGGTCGCCATGAAGAACACGCCGAGCATCATCCCGCCGGAGAAGAGATGCACGATGGGATCGCCGTTGAAGAACCCGTCGCCGCCGAAGATCCAGGCCAGCAGACCGGCGGTGGCAAGAAACGACATGGGTATATGCCACGTGATGTACCTCTTATAAAATAGGTACGCGGCACCGATCAGGATGGCCACGGCCGAAGTCTCGCCGATGGAACCGGCCGTAACCCCCGCCCCCGTAAACAGATCCATATAGAGGGCGGCCTTGCCGCCGGCAACCTCGATGAGCTTGCCGATCCCCTCGCCCTCGCCCGGTTTCAAATAACTCAGTGGTGTCGCTGCACTGACCGCGTCCATCCCGGTAAAGGAGGCCGTGGGTGCAATCCACGTAGTCATGGCCCGGGGCCAGGAGATGAGCGCAAAGGCCCTGCCGATGAGGGCGGGATTAAATATATTGAACCCGAGTCCCCCGAAAAGCTGTTTTGTGATCCCTACGGCCACGAAGGATGTGACCAAGGGAATATAAAACGGAGCCGTCGGGGGCATGTTAAGGCCCAGCAGGAGGCCGGTCAGCGCGGCGCTCCCATCCCCGACCGTTACCTCCCGGCCCGCCATGCGTTCCACGAGCCACTCCGACGCCATGCTTGCGCCGATACACAGCGCAACGATCCAGAGTGCTTTCGGCCCGAAGTAATACCCTCCCATGACCAGGGCGGGCAACAGGCAGATCGCAACCGTCCACATGATCCGCGCTGCCGATTCCCCGCTCTGTACGTGGGGGCTGACCGATACGATCAGCTTATGCTGCTCAGTCGATGCCTCCATTAAATCCCCCGCTCCCGTGTCGTTATCCGGACAAACCTGCCGGATGGATTAACATAATGTCTTCCCGCCCCTGTTCACTTCTTCTGGGCGAGATTCATCTTCGCGAGTTTTATCCATTGGACGATCGGCCGCTTCGAGGGGCATACGAAGGAACAGGTGCCGCACTCGAAACAATCCATAAGGTGATAGTCCTTCGTGTCTTCGTAGAACCCCTTTTCGGCCAGCACACTGAGCGTCGACGGCTGAAGCCCCATGGGGCAGGCGTCCACACAGCGGGCACAGCGGATACAGGGTCCATACGGTTCGACTTGGCTTTCCTCCGGCGTAAGTACAAGGACCCCCGAGGTGCCTTTTATCACCGGCGCGTCCAGGTTCGGCTGGGCCATTCCCATCATCGGTCCGCCCGCGATTACTTTTCCGCCGTCGTACCTGAAGCCGCCGCACAGTTTGATCAGATGCGCGATAGGGGTCCCGATACGGACCAGCAGATTTTTCGGCTCCGTGATCCCGTGTCCGGTAACGGTCACGACCCGTTCCGTAAGAGGCCTGCCGAGCCGAACCGCTTCGGCCATGGCTACCGCCGTGCCGATGTTCTGGACAACGCACCCAACGTCCATGGGAAGCCCCCCGGCCGGAACCTCTCTGCCCGTCACCGCCTTGATCAGCATCTTCTCCGCCCCCTGGGGATACTTGGTCACCAGGGCAACGACCTCGATACCGGGTTCCTGGGCGACGGCTTTTTCCATAACCGCTATGGCGTCGGGCTTATTGGTTTCGATTCCCACCGCCCCCTTTGTCACCCCGAGGATCTTCATAACGATCTTGAGCCCGGCAATGACGTCGTCGGACCGCTCGAGCATAAGCCGGTGGTCCGCCGTAAGGTACGGCTCGCACTCGGCACCGTTTAAGATGACGTGGTCAATGGGTTTTTCGTCGGGAGGCGAGAGTTTTACATGGGTCGGAAACGTCGCGCCCCCCATCCCGACTATTCCGGCGGCCTTTACCTTCTCTTTCAGGGCGGGGCCGTCGAGGGCCATATAATCCTCGACCCCTTCCGTGCCGTCCACCCATTCATCCTTACCGTCGTTTTCGATGACCACCGACGGCACGTCCCGGCCCAGAGTATGGGGAAACGGCGCGATGGCGACCACTTTTCCCGACACTGTTGCGTGGACCGGCGCGGACACAAACGCGTCCACCTTACCGACCACCTGCCCCCGTTTCACCTGATCCCCGACGGCGACCAAGGCCTGGCAAGGCGCACCGATGTGCTGACTCAGGGGAATGACGACCCGATCCGGCACGGTAGCCGTCTCAATGGCTCGGGACTCGGAGAGTTCCTTGTGCTCGGGGGGATGGGTTCCGCGTTCAAACGTAGCTGTTTTCACCAGCGCCTCCGTTTCAGTACCCAGTAAACATAGCGTGAAGTAGTACGGTATCCCGACCTGATATTCCGTCCGGCTGGCCGGGGCACCGGGCAAGGCCGTACTGTCATACCATGACCGGTTCCGCCCTGTCAAGAAATAAAAGACCGGAAATTACGGGGGGGGTTGGAGACCGTCCGGCAGGCGATTAGTTATTCTTACCTGATAATTAGATAATTGGGTCTTCGTGGAAGAGTGTGGGTCATTTCAGAACTCTTTGAGTGACGACG
>CAYYSS010000001.1:0-35769 GCA_964474325.1 uncultured Nitrospirota bacterium | reverse complement strand
CCTCACAAGCCCTTCCATCCAGGTCCGCATCCTGTCCAGGATGCGGTGGAAGAGATTGCCGTTTCGAAAGATTGCCGTGTCCTGTCCTTCGCCGGTAAACTGACCCGCGCCGTAGAGAACCAGGCCCACGCCTGTTGCGTGCATGGGTGTGTTCACAATATCGGTCAGTCCGGTAATCCCCTCCTTCGGGACCCCGGGCCGGATAGGAAGCCCCAGACGCTGTTCCGCCAGTTCGTGCATCCCCTGAAGCAGGGTGGCGCCCCCGGAAAAGACGAGACCGGCGAGCGTCGACTCCGGCCGCGTAGGCGATGCGATCTGCTGCTCAACGAGATCGAGAAGTTCTTCGGCCCGGGGCTGGAGAATCTCGGCCAGGTAGCGCCGGGGGATCTCTTTGCCCCCTTTGCCCGAGATACCCCGAACAGTCACCATCTCCTCCGGCGCGACGCTGTTGATCAAGACCGAGCCGAACTGGTGTTTGATCTTCTCCGCTTCCGGCGCGGGCGCTCTGAGCCCGGTTGCCAGGTCCCGGGTAAAGTGGTTTCCGCCGATGGCGATCACCGCGGAATGGGAAATGCTCCCCTCGTGAAACAGCGCGATATCGGTCGTACCGCCGCCGATATCGATAAGCCCCACGCCCAGATCCTTTTCGTCGTCCGTGAGGGTCGCCTCGGCCGAGGCGATGGGCTCCAGCACGATATCCGCCACTTCGAGCCCGGCCTTCTCACAGCATTTCACCAGGTTCTGTACCGCGGTGACCGCGCCGGTCACGATGTGGACCTCCGCTTCGAGCCTCACGCCGCTCATGCCCCGGGGGTCCCGGATTCCATCCTCACCGTCGATGCTGTACTCCATGGGAATAACGTGGAGGATCTCCCGGTCCAGAGGGATAGAGACGGCCTTGGCAGTATCGATGACCCGCTCCACATCCCCCGCGGTGATCTCCTGGTCTTTAACCGCAATCACGCCCCGCTCGTTAAACCCCTTGATGTGGCCCCCGGCAATACCCACGAAGACCGAGCGGATATCCGTCCCCGCCATGAGTTCGGCCCCTTTGACCGCACGGGTGATCGAGTCCACCGTATGATCGATATTGACGACGATACCCTTCCTGAGCCCCCGGGAGGGATTGGTTCCTATCCCGATGATCTCGATCTCACGGGGGCCTTTGATCTCGCCCACGATGGCGCAGATCTTCGTCGTGCCCACGTCGAGACCGACGACGATTTCAGGACGCCTTGCCATTCTTGCCCGCTCCTTTCACCTTACGTACCACGACCCGGTTTTCAAACCGCACGTCCACGTAATCAACCACCATACCCATCCCCCGCACACTACCGTCCACCGTGGCCCAGCGACGGAGCTTGGCCGGGTAATCCCCGTGGCCCAGACGGGCCTCGACCCCGTCGACCGTCACCACCAGGCCGTAGTCACTGTGGCGGCGCACCTCGATCATCTCCCGGCCCCGACCGAAACGACTCTCCTTCAGTGCCCTGAGGAGCGCCAGGGTCTCATGGTCCACGGACGTGGCCTTTTTCAGACCCCGCACCACCGGGAGAAACGGAATCTGGCCCTTGCCGATCGGTTCGATCCCCCGGCCGTCCTGATCGAGAAGGAGAAAACCATCCGAACGTTCAAGGAGGGCGAAGGGGGTTTTTTCTTCCATGGCGACAAGCAGGGTGCGCGTCGGCAGGTTTTTCTTCAGCCGGACCGACCGTATCCAGGGCGACCGCAGGAGGTGTTGTTCAACCCCGGCGAGGTCCAGGGTCAGGAGATTTTCCCGGCCGAGTCCCAGGTAGCGCCGGACGTGTGCCTCGTCGAGCCGCCGGCTACCGGTAACGCGCACGGTCTCCAGGCGGAAACGCTCCGGTGCGGTAAGCCACAGCCACCCGGCACCCGCACCGGCGCCTACGGCCGTGAGAACGACCAGGACGGTGATCTGCCGGACGCCCGTGCGGACCCGGCCGGGCTTTACCGCCGGGCCGCGTTTACGGTCTCCGTCCGTCTTCTTAGGTCCGCGCCGTCGCAAGAATACTCTCCACGAGTGCATCGAAGGTGATCCCGGCATAGGCCGCGATCTTCGGCAGAAGGCTCGTCTCGGTCATGCCCGGAAGGGTGTTTACTTCAAGAACCCGGGGGATGCCGTCGGCGGGCACCCGGAGATCCACCCGGCTCACGCCGCGGCATCCAAGTGCCCGATGGGCCAGAAGCCCCGCCTCGTGACAGCGCTCGAGCACCGCGGCATCCACCTGGGGGGGCAGAATATAGTCGGTCATACCGGGGGTGTACTTCGCCTTGAAATCGTAGAACTCGCCATGGGGTCTCACTTCGACCGACCCGAGAACCCGGTCGTCGAGAATACCGACCTGAATTTCGACCCCGGCAATGAATTCCTCGACGAGTACCGTACCGCCGTCGCCGTCGGCGGCTGTAACCGCGGTCGGCAGTTCTTCGGGGTCCCGGACGATACGGACACCGATACTCGAGCCTTCGGCAGCGGGTTTTACAACCCACGGGGGATCGAACGGGGGCAACGTGTCCACGACCCCGCCGCTGTAGACCACGGCCGGGGAAACGGCCAGCTCCACGGAGCTGAAGATCGTGCGTGCGATAACCTTATCCATGGCCAGGGCCGAGGCGAGGACACCCGAGCCCGTGTACGGCAGGCCAATGACCTCCAGGAGCCCCTGAACACCGCCGTTTTCCCCCCATCCGCCGTGGAGGGCGAGAAACGCCGCATCCATTCCTTTTCGCCCGAGGATCTCCGCCAGATCCGGACCCGCGTCGATCTCCACAACACAGTGGCCCCGCCGTCGGAGGGCCGCCGCGACGGCCCGGCCCGACGCCAGGGAAACCTCGCGCTCCGCGGAGACCCCGCCGAGCAGAACGCCCACCGTACCCATGGCCGTCATACCGATGCACCTCCCCGGAACAGTCCCGGATTTTTCATGGATCCTCCCCTACCACGGCGATCTCCATCCGGAGATCCGTCCCGCACTGTTCCTTCACCCTTCGCCGGACCCGCTCCACCAGACGGAGAAAGTCCCCGCCGGTGCCGCCGCCTTCGTTGACGAAGAAATTGGCGTGCTGTTCGCTTACCCGCACGCCGCCCTCGCGGGCGTCCCGCATACCGGCCTCGTCGATCAACCGCCATGCGGAACCGCCGGGGGGATTGCAGAAGACCGAACCGGCCGATCGTTTCTCCAGGGGCTGGTCCCCGCGCTTCCGTTCCATGTTCTCGGCGGTCCGCCGACGCACGGCGGCCGGGTCATCGGTTGTCAATCGCAGATTCGCACTCAGGATCACATGCCCCGCGGGGATACTCGTCTGCCGGTAGCCGAATTCGATATCCCGGGCCTCCACCCGGCTGAGCATTCCCGCCGGGTCCATGACGGCCACGGATACGAGCACTTCCGAGATCGTGTGGCCGTAGGAACCGGCGTTCATGCGCACGGCCCCGCCGAAGGTCCCCGGGATTCCGGCCAGTCCCTCAAGCCCCGCGTACCCCTCGTTGACCGCCGTGGAAACCAGGCGGCCGAGTCCCGCCCCGCTTTCGACGAAATACTCGACGAACCCGTCGCCTTCCCGTATACGCTGTATCTCCCGAAAACCGTTCATCGAAAGTACGAGTCCCCGGATACCCCCGTCCCGCACCAGCAGGTTGCTCCCTCCGCCGATAATCGTAATCGGCGCGTCCAATTCGCCCGCGGCAACGATGGCGTTACGGCAGGAGACCGGGTCGAGAGGTTCGACCCAGACGTCCGCCGGGCCTCCGATTCCCAAGGTTGTGTGCTCCGCCATGGGCTCGTCGAAACGTATGGCCCCCTGGAACATGTGCGGCTCCAGGCGGGAGGTCCAGGCGTCTCGCTGGGCGCTATCCATCACGATCCCCGTTTCTCCCGTGCCCTGGCGAGGAGTTCCTCGCCCACGCGGTAGACGTCCCCGGCTCCCAGGGTGAGGACCAGGTCACCGTCCCGCATATCGCCCAGGACCTCGGACACGAGGGCGTCCCGGTCCCGCAGATAGACCACGTCGGCTCCCCCGGTTGCACGGATACCGTGGGCGAGGAGCCCCGCGTCGATCCCTTCGATAGGGTCTTCCCCGGCGGCGTAGATATCCATCAGATAGACCCGGTCGGCATCCCGGAAGGCCGTATAGAACTCCGTGAGCAGGTCCCGCGTGCGGGTGTAGCGGTGGGGCTGAAACAAGACCAGGAGACGCCCCCCGTCGGCAACGGGTCGGGCCGCGGACAGCGTTGCCCGGATCTCACTCGGATGGTGACCGTAGTCGTCGTAGATCCTCACGCCGCCGGCCGATCCCTTGAACTCAAAGCGCCGCCCGATCCCTTCGAAAGCGGCCAGCCGCTGTGCTACGTCTTCCGGGGTCTTGTTGAACTCAAGGCCCACGGCAAGGGCCGCAAGGGCGTTCAGGACGTTGTGGATCCCCGGCAGGGGGACCTCGAAACGGCCGAGAACGGTTCCCCGGAGTACCGCCTTGAACGTGGACGAGCCGCGGGACTGCCGGATGTCACGGGCCGTGAGATCGGCGTCGGCCGAGATCCCGTAGGTTATCGAACGGCGGTGTACCCGGGGCAGAAGATCCCGGATGCGCTGGTCGTCCTTGCACAGTACGGTCACCCCGTAAAAGGGAACCGTGTTCATAAACGTGAGGAAGGCGGCCTTCAGCTCCTCTTCGGTACCGTAGTGATCGAGATGCTCCCGGTCGATATTCGTGACCACCGATACCATGGGCGAAAGCAGGAGAAACGAGCCGTCGCTCTCGTCGGCCTCGGCCACGAGGAGTTCGCCCTGACCAAGGCGGGCGTTGGTCCCCAGACTCCGGAGTCGGCCGCCGATTACCACCGTGGGGTCCTCGTCGGCGACCACGGCCGACACGAGAGACGTCACGGTGGTCTTACCGTGGGAACCGGCGACGGCGATACCCTGTTTAAGTCGCATAAGCTCCGCCAGCATCTCTGCCCGGGGTATGACGGGGATACCGGCCCGCACCGCTTCCCGAACCTCGGGGTTGTCCTCGGAAACCGCCGACGAGACCACAACCACGTCCGCACCCCGCGTCCGCTCGGCCCCGTGGCCCGTACTTACCTGCACCCCCAGGCCTCGCAAGCGGCGACAGGTCTCCGAGTCCTTCTGATCCGACCCCGAGACCTCGTAACCGATCGTATGGAGTACCTCCGCGATACCGCTCATACCCACACCTCCGATGCCGACGAAATGAACCCGCCGTATACCCCGAAATCGAGTCATGGAATCTCTCCGCCCGCACGGGCCAGTTCCCCGATGAGTTCGCCGAGCCGGGTCGCCGCATCCGGGCGTCCCAGGGTTCTGCTCGCCCGGCCCATTTCTTCCAGTGCCTCCGGGTCGTCCATGAGTTCCGTTATCTGTTCCGCCAGGACCTCTCCGTCCAGGTCCTCGTCAAGGATCATCCGGCAGGCCCCGAGGTCGAGCAGTTTCCGGGCATTCATTTCCTGGTGATTCCGCGCTGCGTGGGGATAGGGCACCAGAATCGAGGGCTTGCCGCAGACGCTGATCTCAGCCAGGGTCGACGCGCCGGCGCGGGAAATCACCAGATCCGCCGCGGCATACGCGACCGCCATGTCGTGAAGATACGGGACGGTGACGCCGGTCAGTCCCTGTTGTCCCCGGTAGACGGCGAGGACCTCCTGGTGGTCTCCGGCCCCGGTCTGGTGTATGATCTGCAGTTTTCCCTCCCGGTCACGGAGCAGGGGAAGGGCCGCGGTCATGGCCCGGTTGATTGATCTGGCCCCGCGGCTCCCGCCGAAGATCAGGATCGTAAACCTGGCGGGATCGAGCCCGATCCGCTCCACCGCCTCGGCCCGTGACAAGGCCGCCATCTCACTCCGAATCGGGTTTCCGGTGGTAAACGTCTTGGCGTTCTTGAAGTATTTCTTCGTCTCGTTATACGTGATGGCGACGGCGTCGACGAAACGCCCGAGAACCCGGTTCGTAAGTCCGGGAACGGAATTCTGTTCGTGAATACGCGTGGGAAATCCCCGCATCCAGGCCGCAAACACCATGGGACCCGAGGCATAGCCGCCCACACCGAAGACCACGTCCGGCGCGAAATCGTCCAGGATTTGAAGCGAGTCCCTGATCGCGCAGGGGATCTTGAAAAGGGACCGGAGAGTCGAAAACAGGCCCCGGCCCACGAGGCCTTCGGCCTGGATGAATTTCAGCGCAAATCCTTCCCGGGGCACAACACTTTCCTCGATGCCTCTTGTCGTCCCCACAAACAGGATCTCGTTGTTACCGGCCTGCTCTTTGAGCCAGCCGGCCACGGCGAGCCCCGGGTAGACATGTCCCCCGGTTCCGCCCCCTGCGATCAGCACTCTCATATCCTCCCCTCGGGTACGGGCCGCCGGAGGGCGGGACGCCGAACCCCGGCCACGGGTATGCGCTTGAGCGAGCTTTTCGAGATGTTCATCAGCACGCCGACGGAAGCGAGACTCACGACCATGCAGGAACCGCCGTAACTGATAAACGGTAAGGGGAGACCTTTCGTGGGGGCCATCCCCGTGGCCACGGCGCAGTTGAGAAAAGCCTGGAGCGCGATACCCACGGTAAGACCCATGGCAAGAATCTCGCCGAAACGGTCCGGCGCCCCCCGGGCGATGCGCATCCCCCGGACGAGGAACCATGCAAAGAGGGCGACCACCGTCACGGCCCCGAAGAACCCCAATTCCTCGCCTACCATGGAGAAAATGAAATCCGTATGGGGCTCGGGCAGGAAGTAGAGTTTCTGGCTCCCTTCGCCCACACCCACGCCCGTCCAGCCTCCCGAACCGAAGGAAAGCAGCGACTGAATAAGCTGGTACCCCTCCCGGTCGGCATATTTCCACGGGTTTGTAAAGGCGATGATCCGGCGCATCCGATAGGGCTCCCGGAGCAGGACGCCGACGGCTAATACGGCCAGGGGCAGGAGTGCGAGGAGGTGCCGCGGCCGCGCACCTGAACCGTAGAGCATTCCAACGGCCAGCAGCCCCAGGATGACCACCGAGCCGAAATCCGGCTGCAGCAGCAGTACCCCCTGGAACACCCCCACCACGGCCAGTGGAACCAGAACCCCGCGGACGGGGTCTTCGATCTTCTCCCGAAGTGCGGCCACCGAGGAGCGGTGGGGCGAGTTCGGCGGAGTGCTCAGGTAACGGGCCAGAAAAACGATGAGCGCGAATTTGATCAGTTCCGAAGGCTGAAACGAAAACACCCCGAACCGCAACCAGCGACGGGACCCGTTGATCTTCGCCCCGATGCCCGGTACGAATACGAGTGCAAGTACCACGGCCGATACCGCAAGAAGCGGCACGGCGATCCGCTGAAAGATCCTATAGTCCACCGCCGAACAGACCACGAGAGAGACCAGACCCACCGCGAGGGTGACCATGTGCCGCCGAAGTACGCTGTAATCGACCCCGCTCGTCGCCATGGACGACACCGCGGTGGAACTGTACACCATGATCGCACCCAGGGCCGTAAGACTCAGGGCGATCACCGCCAGGGTGCGATCGCTCTTACGCTCAGTCTGCATCGCCCAACCCCGCAACGAGGTCCCGGAATTCGTCTCCCCGGTGTTCGAAATCCCTGAACTGGTCGAAACTGGCACACCCGGGCGAAAGAAGGACCGTATCACCCGGTTCCGCCAGTTCGGCGGCACGGCGGACCGCGTCGGCCAGGCCGGGGGCATGGATAACCCGGCCGGCGCGGGAACCGATCTGTTCGTCAATCCGTCGCGCCGCTTCGCCGATCAAAAGAAGAGTCTTAACCGAGGAACCCACAAGGGGGGCAAGGGGGCGGAAGTCACCGTCCTTGTCCCGTCCCCCGGCGATAAGGTGTACGGTACCGCTGAAACTTTCCAGCGACCGCAGAACGGCCGCCACGTTCGTTCCCTTGGAATCGTTTACGTATCGGACCCCCCGGTACTCGCCCACGGTCTCCATGCGATGGGGAAGTCCGGGGAAGGTCCGGAGGACACCCGCGACCTGCCGGGCGTCCACGCCGCATGCAATCGCCGCGGCCGTGGCGGCAAGGGCGTTTTCGAGATTATGCACGCCGTTGATCTTCAAGGCTTCCCGATCGACGACGGGCACCGTCGACGTGCCGAAATAGGTGATGCGGCCCTCGTCGTCCACAAAGACGCCGGGTCCGGGACGCTCGTGACGACCGAACCACAGGACCCTTCCGGCGGTCCGGTCCGCCATGGCGCGGACGAGGGGGTCGTCGGCATTGAGTACGGTAATGTCGTCGCCCCACTGATTCCTGAAGATCCGTTCTTTGGCCATGCGGTAGGAGTCGAACGATTCGTAGCGGTCCATATGGTCGGGTGCGACGTTCAGAACCACCGATACGGCGGGGCGCAACGTTTCGGTGGCTTCGAGTTGAAAACTGGATATCTCCAGAACGGCCACGTCCGGCTGACGCCCCTGCCCCCGCCGGCCGAAGCCACGGGACCAGAGTGCGTCCGCCAGGGAATAGCCCACGTTTCCCGCAACGAGGACGTCGCGGCCCGTCGCCCTGAGCATTTCGTAAATCAGGCTCGTCACCGTGGACTTGCCGTTCGTACCGGTAACCCCCACCACCGGAGCGGTGAGAAAACGGGCCGCCACCTCGAGTTCCCCGAGCAGGGGACGACGGCGGGCCGCCGGGGGCAGGTTGCCGACGGGGATCCCCGGGCTCAGGAGCACCAGATCGGCCTCGGTGAAGATCTCCTCGGGGTGGGATCCGAAAACACACGTCACTCCCTCCTGTACCAGGGCCTCCAGTTCCGGAGAGGACTTTTCCGCCCGGTCGTTGAGTACGACGCGGGCACCCGCCCGGCTCAAAAGCCGGGCCGCCCCCATGCCGCTTCGGGCGGCCCCTACCACCACCACCAACCGGTCTTCCCAGTCCATGCGCCCGTTCGGAACCCGTTTATCGTCTACAGCCACGCGCATCTCCATCATCTGAGTTTCAGGGTCATCAGACTCATGAACGCCAGCAGGATCCCCACGATCCAGAAGCGCACGATGACCTTGGGTTCGTGCCACCCCTTCAGTTCGAAGTGGTGGTGCAGAGGCGCCATGCGGAAGATCCGCTTTCCCGTAAGCTTGAACGAGGCGACCTGGGCGATCACGGAAACGGTCTCGGCCACGAAAATACCCCCTACCACCGCCAGGACGATTTCCTGTTTCGTTATCACCGCCAGGGTCCCGAGAGCACCCCCGAGCGACAGGGAACCCACGTCTCCCATGAAGACCTGGGCGGGATAGGAATTGAACCACAGAAAACCCAGCGCCGCGCCCAACATGGCCCCGCAGAAGACCGTAAGTTCTCCCGCACCGGGAAGATAGAGAACCTGCAGATAGGCCGCAAACCGGCTGTGACCGGACACGTATACCAGCAGGGCGTTGGCTACCGAGGCGATCCCCACGAGTCCGATGGCGAGCCCGTCGATCCCGTCGGTCAGGTTCACGGCGTTTGCCGAACCCGTAATGACCAGCATGGAAAACGGCACGGCGAGGATCCCGAGGGGCAGAAGGACGTGTTTGAAAAACGGCACGCTGAGTACGGCGGGATAGGGATCCGCCGGGTCCCGGAAGATGATCCATCCTATGACCAGGGCGATAAGGATCTCCAGGGCGAACTTTCTGCGGGCGGAAAGGCCGCTGGGGCTGCGACGGGAGATCTTGAGGTAATCGTCCCAAAGCCCCACGGCGCCGAAGGCCAGAAGGGAGCCCGTGAGTATCCAGAGATAGACGTTTCTCCAGTTTCCCCAGAGGGCCAGGGAAAATACGATACTGCCCAGTATGATGATCCCCCCGGCGGTGGGTGTTCCGGCTTTCTCGAGGTGGGTCTTCGGACCGTCGTCCCGTATCTGCTGAGTGAGGCTCATCCGGGAAAGCCACCGTATGACGGCGGGACCGACCACGAGGCTCACCACCAGGGCCGTCACCGTTGCCGAGGCCGTCCTGAAGGTGATATAACGAATCACGTTCAGGACGGAGAAGACCTCGCTCAGGGGATAGAGCCATTCAAGCAGCATCGCGTATCCCCCCGAGTACGGCTTCCACGCCCACGGCCCGGGAACCTTTGAGCAGGACCGCGTCCCGGGGCCGCAACCAGTCCTGTACCCGGCCGGCGGCCTCCCCGGCGTTGTCGTACCAGTACGACGGCTTGCCGAAGGCGTCTACCGCCGCGCGCGCCGTAGTACCGATCCCCACCAGGAGATCGATTCCGAAACGGCGGGCGTCGCCGGCGGCGTTTCGATGGAGTTCTTCGGAACGGGGCCCGAGTTCAAACATCTCCCCGAGTACCAGTACCCGGCGACGTTCTCCGGCCACATCCGCAAAGGCCTCGAGAGACGCCCGCAGGGAGGCCGGGTTCGCGTTATAGGAATCGTTTACCACCAGGCTCGTACCCACGGTCATGCACTCGAACCTCATGGCCGTCCCCCGAAAGCTTTCGAGGGCCTCCACGGCCCCCTCGGGGGGTACGCCGCCGAGCCGGGCCACGGCCAGGGCCGCCAGGGCGTTATACGCGTTGAAACGCCCGGACACCCGCAGACGGACCGTCGCGCTGCCGGGCAGTTCGAGCAGGCCTCCGTTTTCCGTGGAGCGAAACTCTCCGCCCCGGAGATCGGCGTCTTGGCCGAACCCGAAGGTCAGGACCTCCCCGTCGAAACGCTCCCGCACCGCCCGGACGACCTCCGGCTGGTCCGCGCCGACGACCACGGCCCGGGGGCCCGCGGAAAGGATCTCGAGCTTTGCCCGGAGGACGTCGTCGACGCCGCCGACGCCGTCGAGGTGGGCGGGTCCCACGTTGGTGATTACCGCGATATCGGGCCGTGCGATCCCGGCCAGCATCTTGATTTCGCCGAGGTGGTTCATCCCGAGTTCCGCCACGGCCCACTGGTGCTCGTCCCGGAGGCCGAGCAGGGTTAAGGGAAGCCCGATATGGTTGTTGAGGTTTCCGAAGGTCCGGTGAACGGAATACCGCGCCCCGAGGACTGCGGCGGTCATATCCTTGGTCGTGGTCTTGCCGTTTGATCCCGTAACCGCCGCCACCGTCCCGGACCACCTCTCCCGGTGGACCCGGGCAAGAGCCTGAAGTGCCTCGAGGGTATCCGGAACACGGATAAGATCCCGGGTGGGGGCCGCAACCGGCCGATCGGCCTCGACCACCGCGGACCGTGCCCCGTTTTCAAGAGCGGCCTCGACGAAGTCGTGACCGTCGTAACGGGGCCCCGGAAGGGCGAAAAAGAGTGCCCCCGGCATAACCGACCGGCTGTCCGTACTCACGCCGGTAAACGTCTCGGCCACGCCGGTTGCATCGTCAAGACGAAAGGCCCGGAGGATCTCGTCGCGGGGAATCATTCCGTCGCCTCCGGCCGGACGGCCCGGTTTCCGAGAATCTCCCGCACGACCGCCCGGTCGTCGAAGGGATGCCGCACAGTACCGATCTCCTGATACGTCTCGTGCCCCTTCCCGGCAATCACAACCAGGTCGTCGGTACGAGCCCGCGTCAGGGCCTCTTCGATCGCTCCCCGCCGGTTCGGGATCACCACGGGATCCCCTCCCGCCATTCCGTCCCGGATATCGTCAATAATCCCCATCGGGTCTTCGTTACGGGGATTGTCGTTGGTCAGGACAGCGAGGTCGCTCAGCCGTTCGGCCACACGCCCCATGGGCGCCCGCTTCGTCCGGTCCCGGTCGCCGCCGCATCCGAACACGACGATCAGCCGCCCCCGGCACAACCTGCGGGCTTCGGTGAGCAGACGCTCGAGGGCGTCGTCGGTATGGGCGTAGTCCACAATCACGTTACACGGCGGCCCCCGGTGTACGACCTCGAAACGGCCGGGTACGCCTTCGAGCTTCCCGACCGCACCGGCCGCCTCCGCAGGGTCGACTCCCAGGGAAATCGCCGCCGCGAGTGCCGCCAGTATGTTTTCGGCGTTGAACGCCCCGACGAGCCGGGACGTGACCGGAATGCACTGCGACCGCCAGAGGAGGTTCATGGTGATCCCTTCGAGAGAAGTGCTCACTTCGTCGGCCCGCACGTCGGCCCCGGGAACACACCCGTACCGGAGAACCGGGCCGTCCCAGCCTTCCGCAAAGTCTTTCTGGACCGGGTCGGCGGCATTCAAAACGGCGGTACCGCCGGGTTTGAGGAGCGTAAAGATCGAGCGTTTCGTCGCGGCATAGGCCTCCCGGGTACCGTGAAAATCAAGGTGGTCGCGGGTCACGTTGGTGACCACCGCCGTGTTCAGACGGCACCCGGCGACCCGCTTGAACGCCAGTCCGTGGGACGACACCTCCATCACCGCGGCCTTCTGTCCCGCCTCCACCATCCTGCGCAGGATGTCCTGGAGATCCGAGGCCTCCGGCGTCGTCCGTTCCGCCGGGTATACCCGTCCGCCGAAACGATACTCCACCGTACCGATCAGTCCCGACGGAAGGCCCGTCGCCGAAAGAATCGTCTCCAGGAGAAAAGCCGTGGTTGTTTTGCCGTTGGTCCCGGTGATTCCCACCGTGGCGATTTTCTCCGAAGGGTTTCCGGCAAGAGCGACGGCGACCCCGGCCAGGGCCTCCCGGGGATCCGTCACATCGATACACGCCACCCCGGCCGGACAGGTCGGCAGATTCCGGCCCAGTACAGCCACCGCACCCCGTTCGATCGCATGATCGATAAATTGCCGTCCGTCGCTCACCGCACCTTTTAACGCAACAAAGAGAGATCCGGGATGTACCCGGCGCGAATCATATTCAACCGAACTCACCTCGACTTCCGTACTACCGCGGACCCGCTCCGGCTCAAACGCCCGGAGGAGTTCCGTGAGTTTCACCGCCGGTCCCCCGGTGTCCGGATTCCGTCCATCAGCGGGCCACCTTGAGAATCTCCACGCTCTCCCGGTCCCGCGGCACATCCATGTGCACCAGCGCCCGTTCGGCGATCCGCCGGAAGACCGGTCCGGCAAGGCGCCCGCCGTAAACCGTCTTCCCCTCGGGTTCGTCGAAGAGTACGAGGACCACCATCCTCGGTTCCTCGGCGGGGACGAATCCCACGAACGAACTTACGTATTTTTCATGGGAGTAGCGGCCGATCCGCGGATCGTATTTCTGGGCGGTGCCGGTCTTGCCCGCTGTCTGGTTTCCCTCTACGGCGGCCAGTTCCCCGGTGCCCCCTTCCGTGACCACGCCCGTGAGCATTTCCACGAGACGCCGGCTCGTACGCTCCGAGATGACCCTGCGCACGGCCTCCGGGGCAAACTCCCGCACCACCCTGCCGTCGGCCCCAACCACGGCTCGGGCCACCTTCGGACGCATCAGGATCCCGCCGTTTGCAATCGCGCAATAAGCCGCGGTGATCTGGATCGCGGTGGCTCCGATCTCCTGGCCGATGGCAAGGGAAGCCAGGGACATGCCCGACCACTGCTCGGGCGGGCGCACCCGGCCGCTGATCTCGCCCGGGAGATCGACACCGGTCTTTTCCCCGAAACCGAAGGCCCGTATATATTCGTAGTACCGTTTTCCACCGACCCGCTCCGCCACCATGACCGCACCCACGTTGGAGGACTCACGTATGATCTCTCCAAGGGTGATACTCCTTTTGATCCGGTGGGCGTCGCGAATCCACCTGTTACCGACCTTGATCCGTCCCGCGGAGACGTCGAATCGCTCATGGAGGCCTACCGCCTGCTCCTCCAGGGCCGCGGCGGCAAGAATCGCCTTGAACGTGGATCCCGGTTCGTACATATCGGTCACGGCCCGGTTGCGCCACCGCTCCGGGTGCCGGGGTTTCTCGGGGTCGTAGGTGGGCCGCACGGAAAGTGCGAGGATTTCCCCGGTGACGGGCTCCATCATCACAACCACACCGGCCTTTGCCTTGCTCTCCCGCATACCCCGGTCGAGTTCGGCCTCGGCCAGATACTGCAGGTCTTCGTCCACGGTCAACACCAGGTCTTCGCCCCGGGGGTCTTCGAGGGACTCGGACCAGAGCCTCCTTTCCCGACCGTCCACGTTAAGGGAAAACCGTTCTTCCCGGCGGGCCAGGTAGTCGTCATACCAGCGTTCGACACCCGATTTGCCCTCGTTGTCGATGTTGACGAACCCCAGCAGATGGGCGCCGAGGCGTCCCTTGGGATACACCCGTTTCATCTCCGTTTTGAAACCCAATTGCCCTTTCCGGCCGAGCGCCCGTATCTTCCGGACGGAATCCACGTCGAGTTTGCGGGCAAGCCAGATAAACTCCCGGTCTTTGGAAAGGCGCCGTACGAGTTCGGCCCGGCCCGCCGGGACAAGAGGTCTCAGTACGTTGGCGAGCCCGCTGGGATCCTCCACCCGCCGGGGGACTCCGTAGAGCGAGTAGGATTCCACATCAACCGCCAGTTCCCGAAACCGGCGGTCGTAGATCGTCCCCCGGTGGGCGGTGAGTGTGCCCCGGCGTATATGCTGACGGTCGGCCCGTTCCGACAGGGTCTCGTGCTCGAGAATCATCAGGTCGAAAAGCCGAATCCCGATCGAGCAGAAGCCGACCAGAAGCAGACCCTGAAGAAGTATCGCTCGCCAACGGTCCATCAGGTCCCGGGGCCGAGGCCCCCGACGCTCCAGGCCGCGTCCCGGACCTGCGGGGTCCGACGGTCGGTGTTCACGATGAAAATCCTCGAACGGTCGGCCAGGGAAAATCCGGCCCGTTTCGCCCTGCGCTCGATCCGCGCGGGGGCCGACAGTGCGGCCCGCTGACGGAGGAGTTCCCGTTTTTCCTGCTGGACGGCCTTAAGCTCCCACTCCAGTTCCACGAGACGATAGCGCACTTCCTGCACCTGGGCGCGGATCCACACCAGAGAGAACCCCCCGGCGATGATCATGGTAACGGCCAGGGGACGCAGAACCCAGCGTAGCCCGATGGCGGAAACCAGTCGTCCACGGCGAAAGCGTTTTCTCTTTCCATATTTCATACGGACTCACCCCTTTTCTCACCTTTACGTTCAAGAATCCTCAGCCGCGCCGACCGGGACGCCCTGTTTCGCCTGATTTCCTCTTGTCCCGGCCGAATGGGTTTTTTCGTCAGTACCGTGTACCCCGCACCTTTCATGTCCCGGAAACAGTCTTTGACCCGGCGGTCTTCCAGAGAGTGATACGCAATTACGCAGAAGCGCCCTCCCGGCCGCAACAGCCCCGGCCCTTCGGCCAGAACCCGGTCCAGTGCCCCAAGCTCTCCGTTGACCGCGATCCTCAGGGCCTGAAACGTCCGCGTCGCCGGATGGATATTCCGTTTCCCTCCGGGCATGACCCGCCGTATGACATCGGCAAGTTCACTGCAGGTACGGATCGGCCGTACCCGCACGATGGCCCGGGCAATGCGGCGGCTCGCCCGCTCCTCGCCGTAGGTATAGATCAGATCCGCCAGGTCCCGTTCCGACGGGCCGTTGACCAGGTCCTCGGCGGTCTCTCCCCCGCTTCGGTCCATACGCATGTCCAGCGGGGCGTCGCTCCGGAAACTGAAACCGCGCCCGGTGTCCGTCATCTGGTTCATGGACACCCCCAGGTCAAGCAGAATACCGTCGGCTCCTTCAAACCCCGCATCCTTAAGAACCTCCGCAATACGTTCGAAATTTGCGTGGATCAGCGCCACGCGCGGATCGTTCCCTAACGTCGGCCGGAATGTTTCCAGCGACTCGTTGTCTCTATCAAGCCCGATGAACCTCCCCCGGGGACCGAGGCGCTCCAGAACCGCCCTCGCATGTCCCCCGCGCCCCAGGGTCCCGTCCACGTAAACACCGTCGGGGCGGATCCGAAGTCCCTGAACGACCTCGTCCACCAGCACGGGGACGTGGCCCGCGGGTACTCCATTCACGTCCTCCGACAGGTTCCGAACCGTCGTGCCGTCTCCATCCGCGCAGTCGCTGTGCCGTTTTCCCATCGCCGGACCACCGGTCAGATACGCCCTCCCAGTTCGAAGATATCCTCCATGACCTTCCGGGGATCCACTTCCTGCATCTTCGCGTCTCGGGATTCCCGGTTCCATATCTCCATCTTGTCGCCGAGCCCGAGAAACAGGGCCGAACCGTTCAGCGACCCGTAATCCCGATATTCGGCGGGGATCAGGATCCTCCCCTGTTTATCCAGATCGCTCTCCAGGGCGGATCCGAGAAAATGCCGCTTGAACTCCGCAACACTCGGGTGAGTACTCGGCAGGTTATTGATACTCTCTTCGACCCGCTCCCAGACGTGGGAGGGATACAGCAGGAGACATCGTTCGACCATATCCATAGTGAGTACCAGCGCAGGCTCCCCATCCCGTGTTTCCAGCATGGACCGGAAGGCCGCGGGCACACTGACCCGCCCCTTTTGATCCATACTTACACTGTACCGCCCGCGGAAACCCTTCCGCATGACCGCAGTTACCCACCTTTCCCCACGTATTGCCACCAATGTTATCCAAGAAATTGTTCCCTTGTCAAGCGATAAATAAATGAAATTAAAAAGAAAAATGAGCAGACAACCGCATCTTTTTCAACATATGGTAGCCTTCCGCCCTGACACCACAACATGAAGTGGACGCAGGGTGATTTTGGGAACAATCACCCGAATCAAGGAAAAAAACGGGGGAGAAAGTGGGAAACCGGCATGGAAATCGGGACAAGAAGGGGGTTCTATCCCCACCTTAACCGCCCGACGGGTGCCTACCGACCCGCCGGAGGGCCGCCATTGGCGGCGTTGATACCGTGTTTCCGCCTAAGGGCGTGGGAGTTCGGTCTCTGCATACCGACGTCCCGGGCGGCCCGGCTTACGTTGCCGTCGTTTCGGCCCAAAGCGGCCACCACGAAGGCCCGCTCGATCCCCAGGACCGAGCGCTCCCGTACCAACCGCTTCCGCTCCTTGAGTTCCTCACTCGTAAGGGGCGGCTGTTCCTCGGACTCGGCGGAAGGGGCGAATTCGGGAAAATCTTCCGGGCCAAGCGACGGCTCCCGGGCAAGGATGATGGCCCGCTGGACCGCGTTTTCGAGCTGGCGCACATTGCCGGGCCACTCGGCGTGCACCAGGAGGTTCATTGCCTCGGCGGAAATACCGTTTATGGTCTTTCCCAGGGTCTTCGTGTGTTTCGATAAAAAATGTTCGGCCAACAGCGGGATATCTTCCCGACGGTCCCGGAGGGCCGGCAGACGAATGGGAAACACGTCGAGACGGTAAAACAGGTCTTCCCGGAACGTGCCCGCCTGGATCATACTCCTCAGGTTGTTGTTCGTGGCGGCAACCAGGCGAACATCCACCTCGCGCTCCCGGCTGTCCCCAACGGCGCGCACCCGCCGCTCCTGGAGAAAGCGGAGGAGTTTTGCCTGCACCGGCAGGGGTACGTTGCCGATCTCGTCGAAGAACACAGTGCCGCCGTGGGCCTCTTTGAGAAGCCCGGGCCGTGCCTCCCCCGCTCCCGTAAACGCCCCTTTCGTGTGACCGAAGAGTTCGGCCTCCATCAACGTTTCGGGAATCGACGCGCAGTCCACCACAACGAACGGACCGCCCCGGCGGGGACTGTTGTGGTGTATTGCCCGGGCGACCAGTTCCTTGCCCGTACCCGATTCCCCCGTGATAAGGACCGTGCTCGCCGTGGGAGTCACGCTTGCCAGAAGACGGAAGACCGCCTGCATGGGCGCGGAGCCGCCCACGATATTGTCGAGCCGATAGCGCCCGTGTAGCTCCTGACGGAGCATCCTGTTTTCCCGGCTCAGATGCCGCCGTTCAACGGCGCGACCGACCGCAAGAACCAGCTCGTCGGGCACAAAGGGTTTCTCTATATAGTCGAAGGCCCCCATACGCATGGCATCCACCGCGGTGGCAACGGTCCCGTGACCCGTAAAAATCATCACTTCCACGTCGCCGTACCGTTCCCGCACCGCGCGGAGCACCTGGAGGCCGTCCATATCCGGCATCCTGAGATCCGTGAGCACAAGGTCGAAGGACATGGTTTCCAGAAGCTCAAGCCCCGCCGTACCCCGGCCTGCCGTCTCCACCCGGTACCCCTCCGGTTCGAGGAGCCGGACGCAACTGTCCCGCACCACGGGATCGTCATCAATAACGAGGATACTGCCGAGGTTCATGGGATTACGGGAGGGGCGTACCCTCTCGGGGCACGGAAGGCACCGCCGGCGCGGGGTCAGGCCTCGCCCTGGAGGGCCCGCGCCACCACATCGAGCAGGGCGTCGGGCGTAAAAGGCTTATTGACATAATCGAAGGCCCCGAGCTTAATGGCCTTGACGGCCGTTTCGATGGTCTGGTAGCCGGTCACGATCACCACCGGGATGTCGGGCCACCCGTCCTTGATCCGGCGCAGCACCTCGATACCGTCCATGCCCGGCATTTTCAGATCGGTGAGAACCAGGGAAAAAGGTCCTTCATCCCTGATCCGCCGGAGGCCGTCGGGACCGTTCTCGGCCATGACCACGGCGTACCCCTCTGGTTCCAGCACCCGACGGCAACTGGTCCTGACGATGGCCTCGTCGTCGATAACCAGGACTCTCCGATCCACGCTCATTCGTCGTCCTCCCGGGGAAACCACACGGTAAACGTTGCGCCTTTGCCCGGACTGCTGGCGACCAGAATACCGCCTCCATGATCTTGGATAATACCATGGCTGACGGCAAGACCAAGCCCGGTACCCTTGCCCACGGGTTTCGTGGTAAAGAAGGGCTCAAACAGTTTTTCCATATCCTCGGCGGAAATACCGGTCCCCGTGTCTTCGAAAACAGCTTCCACCGTGGGCCTGCCTCCCCGTTCGCCCTGCCGCGTCGTAATCGTCAACGTCCCTTTGCCGTCCATTGCGTCGGCCGCGTTGACGATCATATTCAGAAAGACCTGCTGGATCTGGGGCGCGTTGGCCTTTATGCGGGGGAGTTCTTCGTCAAGATTGAGCCGCCGCTCCACATCGAAGAAATCCGCCTTGTTTTCCACGATCCGAAGCGAACTCCGGATCACCTCGTTGAGGTTGGTGGCCGTCTTTTCCTCCGAACTTGCCCGGGCGAATCCGAGAAGCCCCCGGATAATGCTGGAACAGCGATTCGCCTGCTCGATGATTACTTCCACGTCCTCCCGGTCCTGACTTCCGTCGGGCAGGCGCTTGGCGAGCAAGTGCCCGAAGGTGACAACACCCGTAAGCGGGCTGTTGAGTTCGTGGGCCACCCCGGCGGCCATTCTCCCGAGCGAGGCCAGCTTTTCCGACTGAATCAGTTGGTCCCGGGCCCGCTGGATCGCCTCGGTCTTCTCCTCGACCTTTTTCTCCAGGGTGTCCGCCCACTTGATGAGTTCTTCTTTCGCACTGGCGAGGTCCCGGGTCATGGCGTTGAACGACGAGGCAAGTTCCCCCATCTCGTCCCGCGTATTGACCGGGATAACGTAATCCAGATCCCCCCGGGCTACGCGACCGATCCCCTTGAGAACTTCCGCCAAGGGCTGGCTGACAAGTTTCCAAAGGCTCGTGCAGAGAAAGAGCGACAACGCAAACGTAAAAGCAAGGAGATAAAACACCGTGGCAATGGCCTGCTTCCGGAGCCCTTTATCCAATCCTATAAGCGAGGTGTCGGCCTCAAGGATTCCCAGCATCGCCCGGCTTTCGGGATGGGCGTGGCAGGCCGCCTGACTGCAGGATGGTTCGTTGAGAATCGGGGTGACGACCTTGAGTTGCTGGCGGCCGTCGCCGGACGTCTCGAGGGCCCACCTGCTTTCCGGCGATACCTCCATCGCGGAGGCCTGCCCGTCCCGGTGGCAAAGGGTGCAGGACGCGCCCCCGACCGGCATGGTGGTGCCGATCTCGTCGGGACTGGACGAAAACGCCACCCTCCCCCGGCAGGTTATCACCCGGATCTTGCGGTACAGCCACGCCTCGCCGATGTTCTCGATCGTATCCTGTATTTCCTGCGGTTCCGCGGTGATCATATGATCCTTGAGAACCCGGTAGGCGACATCGTTGAGTCTGAGGGAACTCTCAACCGTAGCCGCAACGAGATTTGCACGCTGGTCCCGGACGAGAAGATACCAGAAAACGGCGTTTCCCACGATCAGGATCGTTCCGACACTCAAGACAAGTTTTCCGCTGAAACTGTGCAGAAATTTTCTTTTAAGAATCTCAGACAACATATCGACCGCTCGTTTCATCGTCGCTCTGCTCAGGGGCCGCGCCGTACCCGCGTATAGCGCCTGCTCGAGAGTACGTTACAACCTCAGGCCCGAACGAACGGGCCGGGGAAATGGAATCTAAAAGGACGGCAACGACTCCCGGGCAAAGGCGAGCAAGGTCTCGGGAAACAAGCCCACAAAGACCACCACCACAACGGTGACCGCCACCGCAAGACCCAACGCGGCCGATTGCCCGAGTACATACGGCTCTTCCCCGGGTTCACGCATATACATATACATGACGATGCGAAGGTAATAGAAAGCCGAGACCGAACTCATGAGCACGGCCAGGACCACAAGCCCCGTGTGCCCCGCCCGGAGAACCTCCTGGAAGAGATGGAACTTACCGATAAAACCCGCTGTGGGGGGAATTCCCGTAAGGGAAAACATGAAGATAAGCATCAGAAGGGCCGCTCCCGGGTGGGTCTTGGCAAGGCCCTGGTAGTTGTCGATTTCCTCGGCCGCCGTCTCGCCGCTGAGAAGAATCACGACGGCAAAGGCCTCGATGTTCATGAAAGCGTATACCATAACGTAGACCATCGTACCGCCCACCGCGGCCTCCGTCCCGGCAACCAGTCCGAGGAGCATGTATCCCGCATGGGCCACCGAGGAGTACGCAAGCATACGTTTAATATTGGTCTGCCGAAGCGCCACCAGGTTGCCGACGATCATTGTCGCGGCGGCCAGGGCCGCCAGCATTCCCGTCCACGCCCCGTCCGACGGGCCGTAGGCCGTAAACAGCACGCGGGCGGAAAGGGCAAACGCCGCCGCCTTGGGGCCCACCGACATAAAGGCCGTTACCGGCGTGGGGGCCCCTTCGTAGGCGTCGGGAGCCCAGAAGTGAAACGGCACCAGGGCGATCTTAAAGCCGAATGCCGCGACGATCATACCGATCCCCGCCAGAAGGGCCGGTGTTGCGGCCAAGTCGTTTTCCGATATCGCCGCCGCCACCGCCGACAGGTTTGTCGTCCCCGTCATCCCGTAGGTGAGCGCGATACCGTAGAGCAGAAACGCCGAGGCAAAGGCGCCGTTAAGGAAATACTTCATAGCCGCCTCGTTGCTGCGGGCGTCCCGCCGGAGAAACCCCGTAAGCACGTAGACCGAAAGGGCCATGAGTTCAAGGCCCAGGTAGGCCACCATGAGGTCCGCGGCCGATGCCATAACCATCATCCCCGCAGTCGCGCAGAGGAGAAGAACGTAAAACTCTCCCCGGAGTTCCCCGAGGGCTTCGAGAAAACGGATGGAAAGAAGCGTGGCCAACAGCGCTGTAATAAGAAAGAGGATCTTGAAGAAGATCGCGTAGGCGTCGAATACGTAGAGCCCGCCGAAAAACGATCCGTCCATGGGGCCGCTCACCGTGAGGGCCGTGAGGATCAGAACGACGACCGTCATGCCGGCGGCCGTCCGACGGCTCCGGGCAAACAGGTCGGCCAGAAGGATGACCATCGCCCCGGCAAGCAGTATCAGTTCCGGTACGAGACTGTAGAGATCCCTCAGAGGAAACGGCATCGTCTACCTCCCCATCACAATGCCGGCGAGCCGCATGCCTTCTGCCGCCGGTTCCAGACGCTCGATCAAGTGCTGTACGGGTGCGTGGAGAAACTCAAGAAACGTATCGGGCTGCACTCCGATCCAGAAAACCAGTACGATCATCGGCGCCAGCGTGAGGAACTCCCGCGTGTTCATATCGGTCAGGGTGACGACTTTTTCCCCGGTTTCCTGGAGGAACACCTTCTGATAGAGCCAGAGCATATATCCGGCGCCGAGAATCACCCCGAGGGCGGCAAGCGCACCGATCAGACGGTTCTTGGCGAAGGCGCCGAGGAGAATCAGGAACTCGCCGACAAAACCGTTCGTCGAAGGGAGCCCCACGGCCGCCAGGGTAAAGATCAGAAAGAGGGTCGCATATACCGGCGCCGGGGAGGCCACGCCCCCGTAGTCGGCTATCAGGCGGGTATGAGTCCGTTCGTAGACCACACCGACGAGCAGAAACAGAGCGCCGGTGACAACGCCGTGATTCAGCATCTGGAGAATACCGCCCTCGAGCCCCTGGGTATTAAGTGCAAATATGCCCAGAGTAACAAACCCCATATGACTTACCGAACTGTAGGCAATCAGCCGTTTGAGGTCGGTCTGGGCGAAACAGATCACCGCCCCGTAGATGATCGCGACCACCGATAGAATGAGCATGGCCGGCATCATCGTTATCGTGGCATCCGGGAAAAACGGAATCGAGAACCGGAGAAAACCGTACGCTCCCATCTTGATGAGCACTGCGGCAAGGACGACACTGCCGGCGGTGGGGGCCTCGGTGTGGGCGTCCGGAAGCCAGGTATGGACCGGAAACATGGGGACCTTGACGGCAAAAGCCGCGAAGAAGGCGAGCCACAGCCATATCTGTAGATCCTTGGCAAGGGCCAGGGACTGGAGCGTCAGTACGTCGAACGTACCGCCCCCGGTCTGGTAGAGGGTGATAATACCCACCAGCATGAGAAGACTGCCCACGAGGGTATACAGGAAAAACTTGATCGCCGCATACACCCGGTTCGGTCCGCCCCACACGCCGATCATGAGGTACATGGGGATAAGCATGGCCTCCCAGAAGACATAAAACAGGAACAGGTCAAGGGAGCAGAAGACGCCGATCATGGCCCCCTCAAGGAACAGCAGTGATACGTGGAACTCCTTGACCTTCTCGGTGACCGACGTCCAGGAGATCGACACGCTCAGAATCCCCACCAGCGCCGACAGCATAACGAAAAGGATGCTGATACCGTCGACCCCCATGTAGTACTCGATATTCCAGGTGGGAATCCACGAGGCCCGCTCGATGAACTGCATCGCCGGGGTAGAACGGTCGTAGGCCGTAAACAGGGGAACGGCGAGTACCGCGTTCGCCACGGTTGCAAGGAGGCTGAACCACCGTATAACGGTGGACTTCTGTCTGTTGACGAAAAGAAGCAGAGCCCCGGCGGCGATCGGGAGAAACGTAACAACCGTGAGGATGGGATACCCGGGTATCTGGTGGCCTTCCATATCTTACTCTCCCCCCCCGAGTCCCAGCAGGACCGCCACCACAAGGGCGATCACACCGGCGGCCATAAAGGTTGCGTAATGCTGAAGCACGCCGGAATGGATACGCCGAAGCCAGCCGCCGATAGCGTAGAGGGCCTTGGGGACACCGTTTACGATCCCCTCGATGATGGCCCCGTCGGTAAACGCAACCAGAATGTTCCGGGCCGTGCCGTAAACGCCCCGTACGATGGTCGCATCGTAGAACTCGTCCACGTAATACTTATTGAGAAGCCAGCGGTACGGCACGCCGTTTGCCAGCCCGGCCGCGCGCTCGGGGAGATCACTCTTCCTGCCATACAGACTCCACGCAGTAACGATGCCGAGAAGCCCCAGGAGGACCGAAACCCCCATGACGGCCCATTCTTCCGCATGACTGCCGTGGGCGGAAGGATGCCCGACGACGGGCTCCATGAAATGCGCGAATTGGTTCTCAAAACCCCAGAGGGGCGGAAGCCCCACCCAGCCCGAAGCAACGGCGCCGACGCAGAGAATCACCAGGGGTATGGTCATAACGGCCGGGGACTCGTGCAGATGATGCTCCTGCTCCCGACTGCCCCGGAACTCCCCGTGGAAGGTGAGAAAGATCAAGCGGAACGAATAAAACGCCGTGAGCAGGGCCGTAAAGGCGCCCACCACCCAGAGGATCTTGCCCAGGGGACCGTGAGAGGCGTAGGTGAGCCAGAGGATCTCGTCCTTACTGAAAAATCCGGCCAGAAACGGAAAGCCCGAGATACTCAGCGACGCGATCCAGAAGGTTATCGCCGTGGCCTTCATATGGCGGAAGAGCCCGCCCATGTTCCTGATGTCCTGGTCGTGGACCGCATGGATCACCGACCCCGCGCCGAGGAAGAGCAGTGCCTTGAAAAACGCGTGGGTATAGAGATGAAAAATCCCCGCGCCGTAGGCCCCGACCCCGCAGGCCAGTACCATATAGCCGAGCTGGCTGATGGTCGAATATGCGATTATTTTCTTTATGTCGTTCTGAACAAGGGCGATGGTGGCCGCAAAGAGGGCTGTTGCCGCCCCCGTGATCGCCACTACCTCCATGGCGGTGACCGAAAGGCTGAACAGGGGATTACACCGGGCCAGGAGAAACACGCCGGCGGTTACCATGGTCGCCGCGTGGATAAGGGCGCTCACCGGTGTCGGACCTTCCATGGCGTCGGGAAGCCAGACATGAAGCGGCAGTTGAGCCGATTTCCCCACCGCTCCGCAGAAAAGAAGCAGGGCAATGAGGGTCACCAGGTCCATCTCGAACCCGATAAGGCTGACCACCGGACTTTCCCAGCCCTTAAGGGCCCCAAAGACCGTATGGTAGTCCACGGACCCGAAGGTGAGAAAGACGAGGAAAATACCCAGGGCGAAGCCGAAGTCGCCGAACCGGTTTACGATAAAGGCCTTCTTGCCCGCGTCCGCGGCGGATTTCTTCTCGTAATAAAACCCGATCAGGAGATAGGAACACAGGCCCACCGCCTCCCAGCCGAAATAGAGCTGGAGGAAGTTGTTCGACATGATGAGCATGAGCATGGAAAACGTAAAGAGGCTCAGGAAGGCGTAGAACCGGTAGTACCCTCCTTCGCCGTGCATATACCCTACCGAGTAGATGTGCACAAGGAGGCTCACCGTGGTCACCACGACCAGCATGACGGCCGTGAGCTGATCGATACTGAACCCCACGGATGCCTTAAAGCCGCCCGAACTGATCCACGCAAACAGATCGCCGTAAAAGGTATGCCCCCCCAGGACATCGCGGACCGTAAGCAGGGCCAGGACGAAGGAACCGCCGACCCCCAGGATCGCCGGCCAGTGGGCCGCATTGCCGATCCACCGGCGTCCGAGCAGTCCGTTTACCGCAAACGCGATAAGGGGGAGCCCCGGGATCAGCACATGCATGGTCTGGATCGATTCCATTGCCCTACCCCTTCATTAATGAGATCTCGTCGACGTGGGCCGTCACCCTGCTTCTGAACAGGGTAATGAGAATGGCCAGGCCGATAGCCGCTTCCGCCGCAGCCACCGTGATGATGAAGACCACCATCACATGCCCCCTGAGGTCCTGCATGTAATGACTCAGGGCCACGAGACTGATATTGACCGCGTTGAGCATGAGTTCCACCGACATGAACATAAGGATAGCGCTCCGCCGGGTGAGAAAACCGAACACGCCGATTGAAAAAATAACCGCGCTTAATACGAGATAACTATCAAGGGAGACCATGGCCCGCCCTATTCCTCCTTGGGCCGCTGTTTGGCCAGCGTCATGGCACCGACAACCGCAACCAGAAGCACCACCGACGCCAGCTCGAACGGCAAAAGATATTCGGTATACAGAAGTGACCCCAAGGCCTTCGTGTGGGTCTCGGCGGCGATACGATCCACCGTATAAACACCCTCCGGCCCTGCCGTAAACGACGGTACGAGCATCACAAGAAACAGGACCAGCCCCAGGGCCACGGCAAGACCAACGGCCATAGTGCCCACGTAGGGTTCTTCCCGGATCTCTTCCCGCAGGTCCAAAAGGAGTACGGTAAACAGGAAGAGTACCAGTATGGCCCCCGCATAGACGATGACCTGAATGGCCGCCACGAATTCCGCATCCTGCAGAAGGTAAAGCGCCGCCAGATGAAAGAACAGAAGGAGCATAAAGAGCACGCTGTGAACCGGGTTCCGCCGCGTTACCACGAGAACCGCCAGCACCACACTCACCACCGAGATATAGCCGAACAGAAGGTCGATCATGCCCCGTCCGCCTTCCCGCCCTCGAACAGTTCCGTCTTCGGCAACCAGAAACGCCGGAAATAGTTCTTTCCCTTTTCACCCGCCATATAATTGTCCCAGTTTTCCAACAGGCGCGGCAGGGTATAGTCGAAGTCCTCCCGGGCATAATTGGAATACTCGTAGTGTTCCGTCAGGACCACGGCCCCGTAGGGACAGGCCTCGACACAGAGAGCGCAGAAGACACACCGGAGCACCTCGATTTCGTAACCGACGACCTGTTTTTTGTGGTCCGGCGTCTCCTCCGTATGGATATGAATACACTGAGACGGGCAGATGGCCGCGCACATACCGCACCCCACACACTTCATCCGTCCGTCGTCGTCCTTGGCCAGGGCATGAAGCCCCCGGAACCCTGGTTCCGCCGGGCGTTTCACCTTGGGATAGCGCCGCGTGACGATGGTCTTTTCCTGCTGGTCCTTCATGGGGTCGAGGAGCCCCTTTAAAAAGACCCCGAGGGTCAGGGACATGCCCTTGACGATCTCGACGAGAAATAGCTTCTTGATCAGACTGTTCATCCGAATACTGCCTTCCAGAGACCCGTGAGGACTACGTTGGCCAGGGCCAGGGGGATGAGGAACTTCCAGCCGACCGCCATGAGCTGGTCGTACCGGTACCGGGGCAGGGTTGTCCGCACCCAGACATAGCAGAAAAACAGGGCATAGACCTTCATGAGAAACCAGAAGATCCCCGGGAGCGGGAGCCAGGCGAAACCCGGAATCGGATACCAGCCGCCGAGAAAACAGACCGTGGCGACCGAGGCCATGACCAGCATACCCAGGTACTCGCTCAGGAAGAAGAGAGCAAAACGAAACCCCGAATACTCGGTGAAATAACCCGCGACCAGTTCGCTCTCCGCTTCGGGGAGATCAAAGGGTGTACGGTTTGTCTCGGCAAGAGCCGCGACGCAGAACACGCAGAACCCGAAAAACTGGGGGATCATGTACCAGCGGTACGGCGCCCGGGCCTGGGCCTCCACGATCTCGGAAAGATTCAACGACCCCGACAGCATCATCACGCCCACAAGGCTCATCCCCATGGCGATCTCGTAGCTGATCACCTGGGCCGACGAACGGAGACCGCCGAGAAAGGCATACTTGGAGTTGGATGCCCACCCGGCCATGATCACGCCGTACGCACCGATGGACGACAGGGCAAAGAGATACAACAGCCCGACATTGATATCGGCAAGTACGAACCCGGAGAAGAACGGGATCACCGCCAGCGACCCCATGGCCGCGAACATGCAGATCATGGGCGCGATGGAAAACACGACCTTGTCCGATTGATCGGGGATCAGATCTTCTTTGAAAAAAAGTTTCACCCCGTCGGCGATCGGCTGAAGCAGGCCGTGAAACCCCACTTCCATGGGCCCCATCCGAATCTGCATATGGGCGATAATTTTACGTTCCGTCCACGTCGCGTAAGCCACATGGAGAAGCGCTACGCCCACGACCACGGCGATCTTTATGAGAATGATGATAAAGTCAAGCAGGGAATCGACGATGCCCGGCATATTCAGTCCTCCCCCTCTATCGACTCCAGCCGTACCGCCGTGTCCCCGTATCCCGGCGCACCGGTAATCGGATCCCGACGAAAGTCCATAAGATCCAGAGCACCTGCGCCCTCAAAATGGTTATCGAGAAAAACCACACCCTCAGGCGCCCAGGCATCCACCAGGACGGTGGCCGGCCCCGCCGTCCCGAGGTCGGTCCTCACCCGGACCCGCTGGCCGCCGGCGACTCCGAGACGCTCCGCGGTTTCGGGCGCTAGCCGTACCTCGGCAGAGGGGGCGATCTTCCCCAGGGCAGGTGAGCGCCTGGTCAACGAACCCGAAAGATGAAGCCGCCGGTTGACCCCGAGTACGGGACCCGCGGAAACACTCTCTTCCGTTCCGGCCTCGATCCGTACCGTCCGCAGTTCACCCCGCAGGGGTTCCCCGGCGTAGGGCCAGAGGGCGCCGTCGTCCGGAAGTTCGTCCCAGCTAAGTCCGTGATAAAGCGGCGACGTCTCGGTCATCTCCGCAAAAACGTCTTCCGCCCGGGCGAATCCGAGATCGTTATCCATCAGGCGGGAAAGCTCCGCAAGAATCTCCCAGTCGGCCTTGCCCTCACGGGCTACGGCCGCGCGTACCCGCTGGAGCCGACGCTCGAGATTCGTAAACGTCCCGTCTTTCTCCCCCCAGCCGAGGGCCGGCAGGACCACGTCGGCCATACGGGCCGTCTCGCCGAGGGCGATATCCTGCACCACGAGAAACTCGAGGTTTTCAAGGGCTTCACGGACCCGGGCGCCGTGGGGAAGATTAAATACCGGGTTTTCGCCCATAACGTAGAGGGCCTTCAGTTTACCGCTCCGGGCCTCATCCAGCATGGCAAAGAGATCAAGCCCCGCCTGGTCCGGAACGGTGATCTTCGCCGACTCCTCGTAACGATGCCGGAAGCCCTCGATCTCAAGGGGGCGTCCGCCGGGAAGCATATCGGGTTCGCACCCGGCGTCCAGAACGCCCTGCTCGTTGGGGCGGTCGGAAAGCAGAAACAGATGCCCGCTGATGAGATACGACAGGGCGGCCATCCAGAACAGCCCCACGTGACCGTCGGCCCGGCCCACCAGATCCGGACCGATAAGGAAGGCCACCGACTCGGCTGAAGCGAGGACCTCGGCCGCAGTTTCACTCGCCGCGTCAACCTCGGCGGGGACCATGGCCCTGATCTTTTCCTCGAGAACGGGAAGTTCCCCGGTGGGCTCCGTGCGTTTCAATACGGCCGCAGTGAGTTTCGCCAGTACGTCGTTCGCACGGGAGCCGTTGAGGACAAGGGGTTCGAAACTCCGAAGGCCCGCCATGGGCCCCACGGTGACGATACGCCCCCCCGCCCGGGCCGCCGCCCGGACACGGAGCCCCAGGATCGGATTGATCCGGGTCGGATCCCCGCCGGCGATCACCACTGCTCCCGCCCTGGCGATACCGCTCATCACGTTGGCGGTAACACCCTGGCCCCGCAGTTCTTCCAGGTACCTTTGCGCCCCTGCGTATCCAAGCCGGGCCGTACTGTCGATATTGTTTGTCCCCAGTACGCCGCGGCAGAATTTCTGAAGGGTGTAGTTATCCTCGTTCGTGGCTCGAACCGACGCCACGGCGCCGAGGGCTGTGCTTCCGTGTGCATCCCGGATCTCCCCGAGCCGCCGCGCCACGAGGCTCAGGGCCTCTTCCCAGGAACTTTCCGCCAGTTCCCCGTCCTTGCGGATAAGCGGTGCGGTTAAACGATCGGGATGGTCCACGGTCTCGTACCCGAAACGCCCCCGGGAACACAGAAGCCCGTCGTTGTGCCCCATGCCGATCTTCGGCAGGACCCGTTTGACCTTTTCGTCCCGGACCTGGATCTCGAAATTACACCCCACCCCGCAGTAACCGCATACCGAGCGGACGTTCCGCTCCATCTGCCAGGGGCGGAAGCTCTGTTTATAGAGCCTTGAAAGTATCGAACCCACCGGACAGACGGTCAGGCAGTTGCCGCAGTACTCGCAATCGTAGACACCGCCGGTAAAGGGCTCCATAACCGTATGCCCGCCCCGGTGCACCATGTCGATAGCCGAGGCCCCCTGCACACCGTCACACATTCGGACGCACCGGGTACAGGAGATACATCGTTCCATGTTCCGGGCAAGAATCGGGTCCACGTTGCTTTCGGGCCGCCGCTCCTTGGGTTCCGCGAACCGGCCGGCGGTCCCGCCGTACCGGTAGACCAGATCCTGGAGTTCGCATTCTCCCGCCTTGTCGCAGAAGGGGCAGTCCAGGGGATGGTTCGTCAGTATGAATTCCAGCATGGCCCGCCGTGCGTCGGCAATCTGCTCGGTCTCGGTCCTCACGACCATACCGTCGGTGGTCTTGAGCGTACAGGCGGTCTGAAGCCGGGGCATTTTCTCCACTTCCACGAGACAGAGCCTGCACCCGCCGTACTGGGAAAGACCTTCGTGCCAGCAGAGCGTGGGGATATCGATCCCCGCCGAGCGGGCCGCTTCGAGAACCGTTACCGCCTCGTCGAGCTGGATCTCCCGTTCGTTGATCGTAACCGTGATCATTGCAGCGGACACCCCTTCCGGGCGATATGGGAGTCGAATTCCTCGCGGAATTTTTCAACGAAATTCTTCACAACGCTCGCCGCGCCCTCTCCCAGGGGACAGAACGTCTTTCCGGCGATGTTGCCGGCCACCTCAAGGAGGAGATCGCTGTCGCCGTCCCGCCCCTCGCCGCCTTCGAGCCGGGCCAGGATCTTACGGAGCCAGACCGTCCCTTCCCGGCAGGGTGTGCATTTCCCGCACGACTCGTGCTCGAAGAACTGAAGGGCCCGGAGACAGACCTTGACCATACAGACCGATCGGTCCATGACAATCACCGCCCCGGAACCGAGCATACTGCCGTGCTTGGGCATATTGACGAAGTCCATGGGACAGTCTATTGCGTCCGGCGTCAGTACCGGGGTTGAAATGCCCCCGGGAATCACGGCCTTCAGTTCCCCCCCGTCCTTCATTCCCCCGGCGTGCTCGAAGATGATCTCTCTGAGCGACGTCCCCATGGGAAGTTCGTAGACCCCGGGACGGGCAACGTGGCCGCTCACGCAATAGAGCTTGGGGCCGGGGCAGTCGGGACTGCCGATCGCCGCATAGGCCTCGGGGCCGACTTCCAGAATATACGGAAGGTTCGAGAGGGTCTCCACGTTGTTGACGATGGTGGGTTTTCCCCAGGCCCCCACGTTCACCGGAAACGGCGGTTTGATCCGGGGCTGACCCTTTTTGCCTTCCAGGGATTCGATGAGCGCGGTCTCTTCACCGCAGATGTACGCCCCCGCCCCCCGGTGTACCCCCAGATCAAACGAGACGTCGGTGCCGTTGATGTTCTTGCCGAGGTACCCCGCCTCGTAGGCCTCGGCAATTGCCCCGCGGAGGATTCCAAGGGCGTCGGGATATTCGTTCCGGAGGTAGATCCACCCCATGGTCGCCTTGAGCGCATGGCCGGAGATGATCATCCCTTCGATAAGAAGGTGGGGGTTTTTCTCGAGTATGGGCCGGTCCTTGAACGTGCCGGGCTCGCCTTCGTCGGCGTTGCAGAGGAGGACCTTGGGAAACTTCGGATCACCGGAGGCGAAGGTCCACTTCATCCCCGTGGGAAATCCGGCCCCGCCCCGGCCCCGGAGATTCGCGGCCTTGACCATTTCGATAATATCCCCCGGCTCCATGGCCAGGGCCTTTTCCAGCCTCTTGTATCCCCCGGCCTCCCGATAGGCCTTGAGGGTGGCCGAATCGGGGCGGTCGATGTTTCTGAGAAACACGCTTTCCACGCTACTCGTACCTCTCCAGGATCCGGATGATCCCCTCGGCCGTAAGATTTTCGTGGAAGTCGTCGTCAACCATCATGGCCGGCGCGGTGCCGCAGGCCCCGATGCACTCCATGATGATGAGGGAAAACCGGCCGTCGGGGCTCGTGCCGCCCACTTCCACGTTGAAGGTCTTCCGGACGTGGTCCAGCAGGGTCTCCGCGCCGAGGATCATACAGCTCACGTTGGTACAGAGCTGGATCAGGTGCCGCCCGAGGGGACGGTGTTTATACATGGAATAGAAGGTCGCAACACCCCGGACCGTGGCCGGCGACAGCTCCAGGGCATCCGCCACCGCAACCATGGCATCGGGGGAAAGCCATCCCATTTCCCGTTCCGCAACGTAGAGGGCGGGCAGAAGAGCGCTTCGCGCCGAGGGGTATCCGTCCCGGATCGTGCGTATCTCCCGGAGGGCCTCGTCGGAAAGCCGCGGCCGCTTGTCAAAGGATTCCGGCACCCTGATATCCGCCTGTACGTTCTCCGTATGTGCCATCAGCGGTCGCACTCCCCGAGGACGATATCGATGGTGCCGATATTGGCGATTACGTCGGCGACCATGTGCCCCTCGCTCAGGCGTCCGAGGACCGAGGCGTGGACGAAGGAGGGGGAGCGGACCCGCATACGCCACGGTTTGCCCGTGCCGTCGCTCACGATATAGAACCCCAATTCGCCTTTGGGAACCTCCGTGGAGACGTAGAGAGATCCCTCGGGGGTCTTGGGCCCTTTGGCAACCAATACGAAATGGTGGATCAAATGCTCCATGTCCGCAAGGACCTTGTCTTTCGGCGGGAGAATGAATTTGGGTTCGTCCGCCAGGACAGGGCCGTCGGGAAGTTTTTCGATACACTGCTCCATGATGCGGGCGGCCTGTCTGAGTTCCACCATCCGGCAACGATACCGGTCATAGACGTCCCCCTCCGTCCCGGTAGGCACCTCGAACTCCACCTGATCGTAGGCGTCGTAGGGCATGTAGCGGCGGATGTCGTAATCGATCCCGGAACCCCGCAGGGTCGCGCCCGTAAGCCCCCAGTTGATCGCCTCTTCCCGGGACAGGACCCCGATCCCTTTCGTACGCTTGAGCCAGATCCTGTTCTGGTCGATCAGGGTCTCGTACTCATCCATGTGCGCAGGGAAATCCTCGATGAATTTTTTCAACGTATCCAGCCACGCCTGGTCCGGGATATCGTTCCGCACCCCGCCGATCCGGGGGTAGCTCACGGTAAGCCGTGCGCCGCAGAGTCGTTCGAAAAGGTCCAGTATCACCTCACGCTCCCGGAACGCATAGAGAAATACGGTCATGGCACCGATATCCAGCGCATGGGTCGCGAGCCACAACAGATGGCTCGAGATACGGGACATCTCCCCGCAGATCGTCCGGATGAACTTGGCCCGGGGGGGTGCTTCGATTCCCAGAAGCTTTTCCACGGCAACGCAGTAGCCGATGTTGTTCGACATGGACGAGATATAGTCCAGCCGGTCCGTCAGGGGGATGATCTGAAGGTACGTGCGGTGTTCCGAGAGTTTCTCGATCCCCCGGTGAAGATAGCCCACGTCCGGCGTACACTTGACCACCGTCTCGCCGTCCAGTTCCAGCAATAGATGAAGCACCCCGTGGGTCGCCGGGTGCTGGGGGCCCATATGGACCGTAATGGTCTTTTCGGCGATCGGATCCCGCTGTTCCGGAGTCTTTACGGTTTCCATCGAAATTCCTCGAACCGGCGGGCCTTCTCTTCCACGTCCAGGTAGCCCTGCCATTCACCCTCGGGCCCGGGCCCTTTCACGGGGTAGTCTTTGCGGAGGGGATGCCCCTCGTAGTCTTCGGGCATGAGGACCCGCCGGAGATCCGGGTGCCCGGTAAAGGAGATTCCGTACATGTCGTAGGCCTCCCGTTCGTGCCAGTCGGCCCCGATCCATATCGGCACCACGGAATCGATCCGCGGATCGTCTTCCGGCACGCCGGCCCGAAGGATGATCCGGTGCCGATGGGTCATGGAGTAGAGGTTGTAGACCACCGCGTACCGGGGGGTCCGTTTACCGAGAAAATCGACGCCGCAGAGATCCGCGAGAAAATCCATCGCGAAATCCGTGTCGTCGTGAAGGGTCCGGCATAGGTCGACAATCCCTTCCCGACGGATGTCCAGGGTAACCTGGTCCCGGAACGCCTCGGTCCCGAGGACCTGGTCGGGGAAACGCTCCTTGATCGCTTCGGCTAGCGCCAGCGGCTCCACCGGAACTGTTCCTTTCTGATCTTTTCCTGGAGCTTCACCAGGCCGTGCATGATCGCTTCCGGCCGCGGCGGACAGCCGGGCACGTAGACGTCGATGGGCACGAAATTATCACAGCCCTGGACCACCGCGTAGGTATCGAAAATTCCACCGGAACACGCACAGGAACCGAGCGACAATACATACCGCGGCTCAGGCATCTGATCGTAGACCTTGCGAACGATCGGGGCCATTTTCTTCGTAACGGTACCGGCCACCATCATGAAATCCGCCTGGCGGGGCGAACCCCTGAAGATTACTCCCAGGCGGTCCAGATCGTATTGGGCCGAACCCGTTGTCATCATCTCGATGGCGCAGCAGGCGAGCCCGAAGGTTACGGGCCAGAGGGAACTGGACCGGGCCCAGTTGATGAATTTATCCGCCGTGGCCACCATTATGTTGGGGGAATAGATCTTCACCCCTTCCGGGGTCTCAACAGGCTCCAGGACGTCGTGCTTCAGCTCCACGAAAAGGCCCCCCGCTTCCACGCGTAGACGTACCCGACCAGAAGAATCAGGATAAAGAAAAACATCTCGACCAGCGCGAACATGCCCAATGAATCGTATACCAATGCCCAGGGGTAGAGAAACACCGTCTCCACGTCGAAGACCACGAACAGCATGGCAACCACGAAGAACTTCACGTCAAACCTCTGGCGGGTCTCGCCCATGGGCGGCATGCCGGACTCGTAGGGACTGAGTTTTTCGGAGTAGGGTCGCCGGAGCCGAAAGACCGTCCCGATCGTAAGGGCAATAGCACCAAAAAGTGCCGCGATAAGCAACAGCACTAAAACCGGCATATATTCCGTAGGTAGGTAAGATCCCGGCGTCATCGACGCTTTTTATACATGTAAACGCATACTTGAGTCAACAAAAAAATTGGTAACTGCAGTTTTCAACTTACCGCGTTACGTAAGGAAACCCGCGTTACCGCCGCTCGTAACAATTCGAAGCGTCTCCAGGTTTACGGAAACGCGAACCACCGTCTCAGATAAAACGACCCGTGAGGGATTCGGGGGTGTTTCTGATGGCCTCCGGCGGCCCCACGGCTATCACGCGCCCCCCCTCGGGACCCCCCTCGGGACCCAGGTCGATAATCCAATCCGCGCGGCGGATAACATCGGGGTTGTGTTCGATCACGACAACGGTACTGCCCCGATCCACCAATTCGTCAAGGGCGAACAACAGTTTGTCCACATCGTGGAAATGAAGCCCTGTAGTAGGTTCGTCGAGGATAAAAAACGCCTGGTCCGAACCGGCTCGGCCAAGTTCGGTACACAGTTTGAGACGCTGGGCCTCGCCGCCGGACAGGGTAGGCGCTCCCTGTCCGAGACGCAGATACCCGAGCCCTATCCGCTTAAGCGGCAGAAGCCGCTCCACGACGGCCCGCTCCCCCTCGAAATGGGTGACGGCCTGGTCCACGGTCATGTCCAGGACCTGGTGGATATCGGCGCCCCGGAACCGGACGTCCAGTACTTCGGGCCGAAAACGTCGTCCTTTGCAGGTATCGCAGGCTACGTACAGATCCTCGAAAAAATACATCTCGAGTTTCTGGAACCCCTCGCCCTTGCAGTCCTCACAGCGGCCGCCGGCCACGTTAAACGAAAAATGCCCCGGCCCGAAACCGCGGCGGAGGGCGTCGGGTTGGGCGGCGTAGATCTTCCGGACGGAGTCCCAGACCTTTACGTACGTTGCGGGATTTGACCGGGGACTTCGGCCGATGGGATTCTGATCCACCAGACGGACTTTGCGGAGATCCTCGGCCCCGGTCAGTTCGTAATACGGCAACGGGCGGGGTATGCCCTTCTGCCCGAGGGCCCCTGCCAGGGCCGGGTAGAGGGTTTCGTGAAGAAGGGTCGTCTTGCCCGATCCGCTCACCCCGGTGATACAGATAAACGTCCCCAGGGGAAACGAAACATCCACGTTCTTCAGGTTCCGTCCGTGGGCGCCTTTCAGCGTGAGCCACCCTCTCCCCCTCCGGAGGGGAGCACTGCGCATACTGCCTCCCCGCTCGCCCCTGAGGTATTCCGCCGTCAGGGTCCGGGACGTTTCCAGAAATCGCTCCCGGGAGCCCGCGTAGAGAAGTTCCCCCCCCCCGATGCCCGCCGCCC